>CAYWHT010000158.1:0-8263 GCA_964458135.1 uncultured Saprospiraceae bacterium
ATTCTCTGGGAAGCCCGAAGCCCACCAATCTTCAGTTGGTGGGTAGTTCACTTAAATAGGATGCTTTGGAAGAGGGTGAATAGTGAAAGCCCATACACTATTCCCAATTCCTTATTGCCTCTGAAACTCCGGCGATCCCAAAATCAACCCCACCACCTGCGCCAGCGATTCTCCGGCCGTTTGTTCCACAGGGTTGGGGGAATCGGGTGAATCCTGTTGTTGCTGATCGACCTGTTGCGCCAACTTTTCTTCGAATTGCGGATCATGGATGGCCGGCAGCAGCAATTCGCGGGTTTCGGCCGTATCGCGTCCCGGCAGCAGGATAGGCAGGTAGGTCGAGAGGGCGTCTTCGGCGGAAGCCGGTTCGTGATGGTTGTTGAGCGCCAGCAGGTCTAATTTCAGGCCTTCGAGCTGCCCGGAAAGGTCGAGCGCAAAGTTCATCCGGTTGAGCAGGGCCGCCCCGTTGGTCCAGGGGGCCGCTCCTTCAGGATAACCCGTCGGCGCCTGATAGGCGTAGAGCGGCTGCCCCATGCGCGTACACCAACGGATGAGCTCGGTGGGATCTTGAACCTCGGCATCCAGCGAACGCAGCGCGCTGACCACCAGCTCCAGCGGCGTCTTGATCTTTGCGGCCACGGCGGCGGGCCGCCAGAAGGCTTTTGATTCCACCATAGTGGTCAGCACGGCCTTGATGCTGCCTTCCGTTTCCAGGAAGGCAGCGGCCATGGCCTTCACAAGTTCTTCGGGCGGATCATCGTTGACGAAGCGTTGCGCCAGCTTGCGGGAGATGAAGCGGGCGGTGGAAGGGTGTTTAGACAACATATCCAGCACCCGCTCCCCTTCATCCACGCCACCGCCGGCCGGGAAAGCGGTTCCCAGGATGGTCTTTTCCCCTGCATCGTGACGACTGGGGTCGAAGAAGAAACCGTCCTCCAGGATCACGCCCTCTTGCCCGGAAAGGGAGCGCTTGATCTTCCGCCGGTCCTCTTCGGCCAACGGAAAAAGAAATGGCGAAGCTTTCCAGCCGGTAAAAACGCGGGCTACCTCCTGTACATCCTGTTGGGTATAGCCGCCGTCGACTCCCATGGTATGCAACTCCAGCAGCTCGCGGGCGTAGTTCTCGTTGATGCCGGGTTGCTGGGCTGCCTGCTTGAGCTGATCTTCCATCTCTTCGCCGGCAATGTCTTCGTAAACACTCCGCATCGCCTCTTCTCGCGGGGGGGCTAGTGTGGGTGCATCGGCGGCAGCGTTGGATTTGTGATTATCCAGATAATACAACATAGCGGGATGGTGAGCGGTGGCTCCCAGCAAATCACGGAAATTGCCCAACACGTGGGGCCGTATAGCGTCGCGCTCGTAGGCGAGGATATGCGGCGCTACGACCAGCCGGGTGAGCGAAACGTTAAAGTGGTTAAACCAAAAGTCGGTCAGCACCTCTTCCAACTGGTTAGGGTTGTAAACCGACCGTTCGATCTTTTGGGCCATCGCCTGAAACATCAGTTCATTGAAAGGCATAAAGCCGAAGCGTTGCTCGATAAAACGCTGAATGCGGTCGTAGCGCCCGCTAGTATCTCGTTTGACGTAGAGTATGTTGTCGATCAGGCCGCCCTGCATATCTCCCTGTTGGGGATCTTCCCGCCTACCCTGCAGGCGTTCCCGCATTTGGTTCAGGTCGCGCCCCTGGCGCCAGGCCGTGCTGGCCATAAAAATTGCGCGCACCGGGGGTGAAGGATAACGTTGGCTGATCTCCTCCAGGGATAATTCCAGGGTTCCGTATTCGGAATGCAAGCGCCTTTCGAGCGCCGCGTCGTCAAAAGCCATTTTGAGCTGGCGTTCTACCCAGTAGGACAACCCCATACGGGTGAGGGCTTCTACCTGGCCGGGTTGTGGGCCATAAGCAAAGCGGTTAAGAAGGTGGGCCGCCGCCTGCTCCCTTGTCAGCCCGGCTTCCAGGTAGGGCAAATCGATATCCTGGGCGTCCAAGGCTGGGGAGGGCGACAGCCCTATCAGCAGCAATACGACTATTTGAATGCGATTCATCTTTTATTTTTTTTATAGTCTGACAACATGAGATTTGTGAAAATATGACGCCGCTATTTTTTCGGCTGGCAAGGCGAAAAACGTAAATATAGCCGGGGCTACATTGAGGCTTTTCAACGCAGCCAGGCGGAAAAAGAGCAAGTCAGAATTCACAAATCTTGCGTTGTTAGACTATACAAAATTGCGATCGATGAAAGCCGCTCACCGGAAAATGAATCCGAACCGGAAAAAAGGCGCGCTCAAGTGGAAGGAAGCCCCTTTGAAGGGGCAGCATCAGAGTAAATCATCACCTCCGCCGTCTTCCGCGGCTCCGACCCTTTCGGTCTCCACCGAATTGCAGGTAAATCTGTACCGTATGCTGGGTGGCGTCACCCAAAAAGTCATCGGCGGCGGTTTCGGAGGCCACCTCCTGCAAACCGTAGTAATACCGGAGGCCGAGCGTTCTAAACTTTAGACCCGCCACCCAACCGTAATCGAAATCCTGAATGGCGTCACTGTCGAAAGCTCCCGTTCCGGTGACAAAGTCGCCGTTGAATTCGAAGTTGGTAGACAGCGGTACGGCTCCGTAGAGCCCGGCCTCCAACGCCACCCGCCTGCCGGGTTTAAATCCCACCATCAGGGGTAGCTCGAGGTAGTTGATCCGGTAGATCACCTCTCCGTCGAATACGCCCTGAACGCCGGGATCGTAATCGGCTTTGCCACCCTTCATGGAAAAAGCCAGCTCCGGTTTAAAGTAGGCTTGATCGCTGAGCTCCACAGTGGGCGCCAGGCCGATGTGAAAGCGGATACGGGAGCCCGGATCATCGGCCTCGAAGGAAGAAAAATAATTGACCCCGATACCCACTTTTAGCAGCCGTAAGAAACGCGGTCGCTCCGATCCCCCGCCGCGCCGTTGCGCGTCGAGGGAGGAAGTGATTAAGAGTAGTGCGGATAAGGTGATAAAAAGGGTGCGCATGTCGCTTTAATTAATCTTGATAAATTCGCCGGTTTCCAGGTCCAGCTCGTAAGTGGCGCCGCCAATGGATATGGTGCACAACCCCCCACCCTGAAAGGTGATATCCCCCTGGTAAGCAAAATCCTGGGCATCCTGAAAGGTCATGCCCGTGATCTCAAAGGGGGCCGTACCGGAAAATATATCCTCGGTATTTGTGTCGAATTGAATATCGGTCAGGGTCATCACCAGGGTGCTCGTAAAACTATTGAGGTCCGAGTTATACTTGGCTTCGCTCTCTCCCACCCGCCGATAATCGCCATCCATCACGTAAACCGTTTCATCGGCGGAAGCCTGCAGGATGCGAGCATCTACGGTAATGGAATCCTCGGTGAAAATTTCCGGAGCATCGTATTCGCCCTGGGAGCGAAAATTCAGATCAAGGCCATCGTAACCGGAAGACCCATCGCAGCTGATGGTGTAATCCGTACTGGATTCGTAACGAAAGGTGAACAACCCGACATCGTCCACTTCGACGTATTCTGAAGAAAAGGCCGCGCCGCATGCTTCTCCCTCCGCCGCTTCCGCGGTTTCGACCAAATCGGCTACGAATTGATTGAGTCCGTAGGAAGTATTGGCCAGGGCGTAGGCCACTACGTTAACGACATCTTCCTCGGTAACCACGACGGCGTCATCGTCCTCATCGCAGCCGGTCAGGGCGATCAACCCCAGCATTAGGATGCCTGCAAAGGTCAAAACCGAATACCTCCGGAATCGGGGCGTAGGCAACAGTCTGATGGTTTTCATTTTTTTCAGTTTTGTATGATTGGATACGCCGCAAAAGTAGGAGGAGGCACTGCCCGGCGGGAGAAAAGCATTGCGAAGCGTCGGAGATGGCGGCTGAAACGGATGGAGGGAGGGGTGAATTTTCTCCTTTTGAAGCCAAAGGATCATAATAGCCGTTCCCGCCGCTCCTTTTCCTGGGTCGGAGGTGAAGGAGGGCGGGAAGCGGCGTGTTTTGACAGGTTTAACCCGGATTATGCATGAATTTTTTGTAGGGAGCGGCGCAAATGGTTGTCAGATCTGGTCTCTCGCAGAAATGAGGCGCGCAGGCGTATCCCCAGATACGTTGAGTCGCGAAGGACGAGCACGGCCAGGAATGGCGGGCAGTTGCGCCGCGTAATAGATCCATTCGTGCATCATCCGGGTTAATCATCTTCATCGTATTCCTCATCCGGCCGGAATTCGTACAAGTCGTCAAAGCGGGCGCTGCCGCTGCGGCCGGTGGTGAGGAAGGCGCGGTCGGCTACGGTAAAGCCCACCGCTTCGAGGCGGGAAGCCCCTTCGAATGGGGTTCTTTCTTCCCAGACATCCATTCCCGGTTCATACTCCCAAACGGTGCTGAGGGTTGCGCCAGTAGAACCCGTGGCGATGTAACCGCGCCCACCGATGCTGAAGCCGACGGCGCCGTGGCGGATGATGTTGTAATCGTTGTCTTCGTCGAGTTCCAGTAGCCGGCGCCACTTGGTTTCGGTGGCGGGGTCGAATTCCCAGAAATCGAATTCGTAAGCGCCGTTGTTCCGGCCGGTGCCCACGTAAGCCCGCCCGTCGATGACGAAGGCGGCGGCCGACTCCCGTTTGGAACCTCCGATGCTGATCGTCTGCGACCAGGAATCGGTAGCCGGATCGTACTGCCAAAAGTCCTTGAGGTAATTGCCGTCAAAGCCGGTGCCGACGTAGCCCTTGCCACCGATGGCGAATGCTACGGCGTTGTAGCGGGCGGTGCCCCCGAAGTCGGCCCGGCGTGTCCACTGTTGTCCGCTCGGAGCCTGGGGGTCGAATGCCCAGAAATCGGTGAGCTCTTCGTCGGCATCCCCGTCAAAGCCGGTGCCGACATAGCCTTTGCCGTCCACGCTGAAAGCTACCGCCCCAATACGGGCAATACCGGGAAAGGTGTCTACCCGCTGCCAAAAGTTGAGCGAGGGATCGTACTGCCAGAAATCTTTCAGGTAGTCGTCGCCGTCAAAGCCCAGCCCAACGTAGGCCAAATCGTCGATGACAAAAACGACCGCCCCGGAGCGGGTCACCCCCTCAAAGTCGGATTGCCGGATCCAGTTCCCCTTATCCGGGTCTTCATCGTCTGCCGTACAGGAAGCTAGCCCCGCTAACAATATCGTCAGTAGCAGAGCGGGAAATAGATAAGGGAGCTTTAGCTGTTTGTTGGTTAAAAAAGCCATAGATTATTCATTATTTTTTAAGGTGGGCATAAATACCGTTAATTCCATTGCCCTTTCGTGTGCGCCATCCCCGATGTAGAGCCGGTCGGCACCGATGTTAAACCGCGCTTCGGGCAAGCTTATCAATAGGGCGTTATCATTGAATTCCGCCGTGTTAATCTGCCGGATGACGAAATCGGTGACATTAAATTCGTAATAGGTATCCCGTTTGAATTCCCGGTCTTCCGCCAAGCGGCTCAGCAGTTCCGGACCGATAACCACATTGTCCCCATCTACGGGAGTAGCGATCAAGTCACCGGGAAGCGGCGTGTTAGCTTGGTAGTCGTATTCTACGGGATACATTTTCAGCAAGGCGCTGGAAACTACTAATTCGCCGTATTCTTCCAGCAGATTGCGCAGGTAGGGAATTTCCACTCGCAATACCAATCCCGTACCTGCCTGTACATAAGCCTCATTGGACGTGCGCGTTGACCGGATGGTTTCCTCTAAGCCCGCCAGCGAAGTGCCCCGGCGATCGGCTTGAATCCGGCTATAAGCCGTAAGATTACCGGTCGTAAACACCAATGCCTCTTCCTGCACGGGCAAATTGGCGGAATTGCGGTAGTACACCCTCAGCTCGGCCGTCCGGCTCAAGCCCAGCATGGCGGCGTTGCCCACGGTATCGGGCACCAGCACTAGCCCTTCGAAATAATTTAGAAAGGAAAACGAACCGGATAACTCCTCGGCGCCCTCCTGCGCCAAACTAAACAACCGTCGGCCAAATTCATCATGGAGCCGCACCTCGATTCCGTCCTGCTGACGGGGTCGGGGGCGAAAGGTGTAGGTTCCCAGGGGTGTCGAGTGATAGTCAAAGGCGGCCGTGTTGTACAGCACTTCCTCATCTTCAGGCTCCAAATCTTCCGCCAGGGCGTGTACCCGAAAGGTCAGGGGCCGTAACGTATCGTAATAGGAATAGCCATTCAGGTCCAGGTGGAGCGTGATCGAATCGTAAGTGGTAAACTGCTCGTCGAGCTCGTAGCTTTCTTCCGGCCCCAGTTGAAAATAAGGTACGGCCCGAATGGCGCCCAGCCGTTCGTCGCGGTGGCACCCCAACAAAAGTTGTTCCGATTCACTCGTCACCAGGCTATCCAGCGCTTCGGTATAAACCGCCAGGCTGAGGGTATCCACGGGTAGGACTTCGAAGCCGGATTCCCCGATCAGGGGCGCACCGATTTCGGTGGTTTTACTGCAACAATACAACCCCACGAGGCCACCGGTCATCATTAAAAAAATAATTACTCTTTGAAAATAAGCATCGAGATTACACGCTAGATCAAGTCTCATAGGTAGATTCGGATTTATAGTCTGACAACCCAAAATTTGTGAATTCTGACTTGCTCTTTTTAGCTTCGCTGATCGTCGCTTCGCTCCTCGGAGTTCCGCCTTGCTGCGTTGGAAAGCCTCGACAGAACTTAGGCTATGCCTACGTTTTCCGCCTTGCCAGCCGAAAAAATAGCGGCGTCATATTTTCACAAATCCTGAGTTGTCAGACTATAATACCGCGCTTTTATCTCCGGAAGCGCTACTTGTGGTATTTTGCCAGTTTGCTGCTCGCAATTTTGGGCATCGTCATTTTGCACTCCTACCTGGATTTTGCCTATTTCTGGAATCGTCGGCTACCGGTTCCGGAAGACTGGCCCTTTTCGGAAAGGCTATGGGAAAGGGGCAGATTTCCGCTCATCGCCCCCATCTTTTTCAAAACGGCGGTCTTTCTTTCCTGCACGCTTGCCAGCACCCTGTACGAAAGCACCCGCTTGGCCAATCAGCAGGAGCGCAGAACCCAGCTGCTGGAAAAGGAAAAGTTGGCTACGGAAGTGCAGTTTTTGAAATCGCAGATCAACCCGCATTTCCTGTTCAATGCCTTGAATAACGTGTACACCCTTTCCCTCATCCGGTCGGAACGCACGCCCGAAGTGGTGATGAAGCTTTCCGAAATGCTGCGGTACATGCTCTACGAAAGTGGTCAGGCCCGCGTCCCCTTGCAAAAGGAGGTGCGTTACATTCGGCACTATATCGCCCTGCAGCAGATGAAACAACCCCGCCCGCTCGCCGTGGAGACCGATTTACCCGACGTGGGAGAGCAGTTGATGGTGGCGCCGCTATTGTTTGCCCCCATCGTCGAGAATGGCTTCAAACACGGTAAGATTGGAGCGGATGAGCATAGTTGGATCCGGATTGATTTGGCAGTTCAGAATGGAGAACTGGATTTCCACGTCAGCAATACCATACCGCCTAAATTTTCGGATCGATCCTCTAAAGGGGGCATTGGGCTCAAAAATATTCAGCGTCGGCTGGAATTATTGTACCCTCACCGTCACCATTTATCTATCGTTGATGGGGAAGCGTTATTTTCCGTCAACTTAAAAATCATCCTATCATGAAAACACCTATCCGTTGTATGGTTGTAGACGACGAGCAGCTGGCTCGTACTCTGTTAGATAATTACATTGCCAAGCTTCCCAGTCTGAACCTGGTGGCCCGTTGTAAAGACGCCATGGAAGCTAGCGCCGAGCTCCACCGGCAGCAAGTGGACCTGCTTTTTTTGGATATTGAGATGCCGGAGTTTACGGGATTGGAATGGTGTAAAACGCTGAGCCGGCAAAAACCATTGGTGGTATTCACCTCCGCCTACGCGGAATATGCGCTGGAGGGTTACGAACTGGATGTAGTTGACTATTTACTCAAGCCCATTCGTTTCGACCGTTTTGTCCAGGCCGTGAACAAAGCCGCCCGTCGCTTGGAAACCAAAACGCCAGGGGTTGCCTCCGCGAAGAATACGGAGGCCGAAGACTGCATCTTGGTCAAAGCCGGTTACCGCACCTATCGTCTTCATCTGGAGGATATTCTTTACATACAAAGTATGAAAGAATACGCGGCCTTTTACACTCAATCATTGGGTAGGATTTTGACCTTACGTACCATGAAAAAGCTGGAGTCGGAGCTCCCCGGGGATGCTTTTATCCGGATTCACAAATCCTTTATCGTGGCCCGGGATAAGGTGCAGGCTATTGAGGGA
>CAYWHT010000159.1:0-8253 GCA_964458135.1 uncultured Saprospiraceae bacterium
TTGAGCAGCGCATGACGAGGACGGCCAGGAATGGCGCCGCGTAATAGATCAATTGATGCATCATCCGGGTTATACGTCCAGCTAATCCAAAAGCTCTACCCGGCCGAGGAAGGAAGATCAAAAGCCCCCTGCCACCTTCACTCCACCCAAGCCATATCGATTTGCCGGCGGGCCAGGTCGGTGCGAACAATGCGCACCTGTACGCGATCTCCCATCCGGATGACTTTGCCGCTGCGCCGCCCGATAACCCGCAGGCCGGAGTCATCGGGTTCGAAGAATTCATCCATGGTTTCAAAACTAACCATTCCTTCACAGCGACTGCCCTCCAGTTCTACGAAGATGCCGCGGTCCATAATTCCGGAAACGAAGCCCGGGAAAACTTCTCCGAGGTGTTTTTCCATGAACTCCACCTGCTTGTATTTGACCGATTCGCGTTCCGCATTCATCGCCCTTCTTTCCTGCCGGGAAACGTGTTTGCATTGTTCTTCCAGGTCTTTCTTAGCGGGGCGCTTAAATTGACCGGCGCCTAGGTTAGCTTCCAGAATACGGTGCGCCAGAACGTCGGAATAGCGGCGGATGGGAGAGGTAAAGTGGGTGTAGTAGTCGAAAGCCAAACCGTAGTGGCCGATATTTTCCGTCGTGTATTCGGCTTTGGCCATGGTGCGAATGGCGATGGGCTGCAATAGTTTGAGACTGGGCTCCTCGGCGGCGCGCTTTACCAAGAGGTTGTAAGAACGGCCAATATCCCGGGGAGAGCTGATATTCATTTCAAAATCCATCTCCCGGGCGAAGCGGGCCAGTTCCACGACGCGGTCGGGATCGGGCTCGTCGTGCACGCGGTAGATGAACGGCACTTCTTCGTCTTTGCCCTTGTGGGAGATATAGGTAGCCACCTCCCGGTTAGCCAGCAGCATGAAATCTTCGACCAGCAGATGGGCATCTTTTCGTTCTTTGACGTACACCTCTACCGGCGCCCCCTCCTCATCCAGCCGGAATTTCACTTCATCCGTTTCGAAATTGATGGCCCCACTTTGAAAGCGTTGCTTGCGCAACCCTTTAGCCAACTTGTTGAGTTCCTTGAGTTCCCGGTGAAAATTCCCTTCGCCCCGCTCCAGAATTTCCTGCACCTCTTCGTAGGTAAAGCGGCGATTGGAGTGGATGATGGATTTTCCAAACCAGCGCTCGGCCACCCTCCCGTTTTTATTGAAAACGAAGACGGCCGAGAAGGTCAGTTTATCTTCTTCGGGACGCAAAGAGCAAAGCTCGTTGGACAGGCGCTCCGGCAGCATGGGCAAAACCCGGTCGACCAGGTATACCGAGGTCGAACGCTTAAAAGCCTCTTCGTCGAGTTCGGAGCCGGAACGCACGTAATGGGTGACATCCGCAATGTGGATGCCTACCTCGCAATCCCCATTGTCGAGATAACGAATGGAAAGCGCGTCGTCAAAGTCTTTAGCCGTGAGGGGGTCGATCGTAAAAGTAGTCACTTCCCGCATGTCGCGGCGTTGGGTTATTTCCTCCTCCTCAATCAGGTCAGGCAGCCGGTTGGATTCCTGCAACACCTCTTCGGGAAAAGTCAGTTCGAAGCCATTATTCAGCAGGATGGCCTTCATTTCGATATCGTGGCTTCCCGCCGCTCCGAGCACGGCGGTAACCCGGCCGACCGGATTTTTAAACTTGCTGTTGGTCCATTTCTCGACTTTCACCACCACTTTATCGCCATCGGCGGCTTCGAGGGTCTCTTCCAACGGGACCATGATGTCGAAGTGGGTGGTTTTATCGGGCACCACCATGGCGTAGTTGCCTTCCATCCACAGAATACCGATAAAGTGTTCGGTGGCGCGTTCAATAACCTGAAGTACTTCTCCCTCCGGACGGGAGCGCCCCCGGGGCGTCCATATCCGGATGCGGACGCGGTCGTCGTGCTGGGCGGTGTTCATATTTTTGGCTGCCACGTATACATCGTTTTCCAGCTCTTCAACCAGGATGTAGCCGGCGCCGGAGCGCGTCATGTCTACGACCCCTTCGTAGGTTTGGGTTGGCGTGGAGCGCGGAGCAGCGCTCTTTTTGAGCTTGAATTTATACTGTTCCAACTCCACCAGCTGATTATTCTCGGCGAGGCGGTGCATGGCGTGCTCAATCGAGTCCTTGTTGTTGGCCACTTTTAATTTGCGGGATACTTGTTTGGGGTTGAGGGGGTTCTTAGATCGGCGAAATAGTTTCAGGATCTCTCTTTGCAGGTCGTTTGAAGTCAGTTTATTTCCTTTCTTTTTCGATTTTGTTTTTTTGCTCATTGGTGATTGGACATTAGGTAAATAGTGGTTTAACGGCGGTCAAAGCCGGGATAAACGCCTGTATTGCGGAGACTGAATGGAAGCTGGAAACACGAAAGATTAGATGTCAACGATTTTGCCTTCGGGAAGAAGCTCTAGTTTTTGAGCGGTGCTGGAGGAAGCGTCGTACTTACTTTTTCGTCCGGCTTCGGCCTGACCGGAAGCGATAAATATTTCCCATTCCGGTTCAAGAGTCGCCACTGACGTTATCAACACCTGTTTGTCGGAGAATGTTCCTGCAATGACGCGTTTATCAATGACGCGCCCTTTTTTATCATAGGTGGCCAGCGTGTAACGGTAATTTAGCAAACTGGCGCGCCAGTAGACGAGCGCGTGGAAGTCATGGGTGTCGGGAATGCGGAAACAAGCCAGAAATTCGGTAAATTCATCAATGGCTTCTTCTTCCAGCGGAGCGATAAACTGATCCACCAGGGCCGGAGCGAGCGGATCGTTTTTTTTGCTGAATTCGTGATGGGTGTCTTCCCCGAGCGTTACCGGCAGGTCAATCAAGGGAAACTTCTCCAGGAATGCAGTAAAGGTTGGGCTTTTATTTTCCATAAAGGAGCAGCCTTTTAGAGGGGCGGATTACCATTGTCGAAAATCAGAAACAAAGAAATCCATTTTTTTGGTGTGCGCGAAATCACTCCCACTTTCAATTGTTAAACAGTACATAACCAATACTAACGTCGTCATTAGGATGTAGAATTTCAAAACCCAGTCATCATGCCGGGCGGCACTCCTAATTTTGAATAATTCTAAATAAATTCAAGCCATGGGGTAAGACAAAACTTCCGTTGGGCAAATGCCCTTAAAGATTTAGATTTGTTTGCCTTAATGCGTCGCTACACCTAAAACACCATAAAAGTAACAAAACAGCAAAAACAAAAAGCATGAGTTGGTTCACCAAATTTCTGGCCTCATCGGTCGGAAAGAAATTGGTCATGAGTCTTACGGGTATTTTCCTGATAATCTTTTTGATTATCCATTTGGCGGGCAACCTGCAACTGCTCTATGATGACGGCGGCAAGTCGTTCAACTTGTACGCCAAATTCATGACTCATAATCCCCTGATTCAGACGGTTTCTATTTTGCTCTACGCTTCGATTGCGTTGCACGCCATTCAGGGTTTCATTTTGTGGTCTCAGAACCGTTCGGCCAGAGGAGGAAGCTACGCCGTAAAAACCAACCGGGTCATGGGCGCCGATCGTTTTTCATCGGTGCGTATGGGTTGGCTGGGTACGGTCATTCTGGTGTTTATTCTGGTTCACATGTACCAATTCTGGTTGCAAATGAAGCTGGACTATCTGCCGTACGTCACCATCGAAGGGCAGGAAGTCAAGAATCTTTACGCCCCGGTTAAAGCTGCCTTTTCGCAGCCCGTTTTCGTCATCTTTTATGTATTTTCCATGTTGGTGATCGCCTCCCACTTGAACCACGGCTTCCAGAGCTCTTTTCAGACATTGGGGATCAACCACAAAAAATATACGCCGGTAATCAAGGCAATCGGCAAGTTGTACGTAATCCTTATCCCATTGGGATTTGCCATTATTCCGATCATCATGTACGGGCAAGTCAATAACTGGTGGTAAGTAACTGACCTCAGCTAAATCGCATCATCCAATATAAAATTATTGATTATGGCTTTATTAAACGGAAAAGTACCTCCCGGGCCCCTGCCGGACAAGTGGACGCGCTACCGCTCCACCGTTCCACTGGTGGCTCCCAACAATAAAAGAAATATCGATGTCATCATCGTCGGCACTGGCCTGGCCGGTGCTTCGGCGGCCGCTACCTTAGGAGAGTTGGGCTACAATGTCAAAGTATTCACTTTCCACGACAGCCCGCGCCGGGCGCACAGTATCGCCGCACAGGGCGGCATTAACGCAGCCAAGAACTACCAGAACGACGGCGACAGCGTTTACCGTCTGTTCTACGACACCATCAAGGGAGGCGATTACCGTTCCCGGGAATCCAATGTGCACCGTCTCGCCGAAGTGAGCCTGAACATCATCGACCAGGCCGTAGCCCAGGGCGTGCCCTTCGCCCGCGAGTACGGCGGTCTTCTCGCCAACCGCTCCTTCGGCGGGGTGCAGGTGAGCCGCACCTTTTACGCGCGCGGACAAACGGGCCAGCAGCTTTTGATCGGCGCCTACCAATCGCTTTCGCGACAGGTCGCCCAGGGTAATGTCCAACTGTACAACCGCCACGAAATGCTCGATATCGTCAAGATTGACGGCAAGGCGCGCGGCATTATCACCCGCAACCTGCTCAACGGCAAGATCGAGCGGCACGCCGCCCACTGCGTCGTACTCGGAACGGGCGGTTACAGCAACGTTTACTACCTCTCGACCAACGCCATGAACTGCAACGTCACCGCCGCCTGGCGGGCCGTACGCCGCGGCGCTT
Organism: uncultured Saprospiraceae bacterium; assembly: GCA_964458135.1. Taxonomy (GTDB): domain Bacteria; phylum Bacteroidota; class Bacteroidia; order Chitinophagales; family Saprospiraceae; genus CAYWHT01. The sequence goes on from CAYWHT010000159.1 coordinate 4,740, forward strand.
ACATGGCCAACCCCTGCTTTACGCAAATCCACCCCACCTGTATTCCGGTTTCGGGTGAATACCAGTCGAAACTAACCCTCATGTCGGAGAGCCTTCGCAACGACGGGCGGGTCTGGGTGCCCAAAAAACAGGAAGACGCCAAAGCCATCCGGGAGGGCCGCAAATCCGCCAATGACATTCCCCAGGAGGATCGCGACTACTACTTGGAGCGGCGCTATCCGGCTTTCGGAAATCTGGTGCCCCGCGACGTGGCTTCCCGCGCCGCAAAAACGGTATGCGACGAAGGCCTGGGCGTCAACCCCACCGGCCTGGCCGTTTATCTCGACTTTGCCTCGGCCATCGAACGCTACGGCAAATCACGCGCGCACACTCAGGGCATCGACCATCCTTCGCCGGAAAAAATCCGGGAGCTGGGTGAGCAAGTGGTATCAGAAAAGTACGGCAACCTTTTCGACATGTACGAAAAGATTACCGGCGAAAATCCCTACCACACACCAATGAAGATCTATCCAGCCGTGCACTACACCATGGGTGGATTGTGGGTTGACTACAACCTGGAAACCAATGTTCCCGGCTTATTTGCCACGGGCGAGTGCAATTATTCCGATCACGGTGCCAACCGCCTGGGGGCTTCCGCCCTCATGCAAGGATTGGCCGACGGCTATTTTGTTCTGCCCTATACTATCGGGACTTTCTTATCGGAAGAAATTCGCACCCCCCGGATCGACCCCGAGCATGAAGCCTTCGAAGAAGCGGAACAGGCTACTCGCCGGCGGCTCAACCAACTACTCAACGTCAACGGCAGCCAGTCGGCAGAAAGCTTCCACCGCCGCCTGGGCAAGATCATTTGGGACTATTGCGGCATGTCGCGCAATGCCGAAGGGCTGCGCTCGGCACGCAATATGGTGCGGGAGCTGCGCGAAGAGTTTTACCGCGACCTCTTCGTCCCGGGCACTAACGAGGAATACAACCCGGAACTGGAAAAAGCCTGGCGCGTAGCCGACTTTTTCGAGCTGGGTGAATTAATGTGTATCGACGCCCTGCAACGGGAAGAATCCTGCGGCGGCCACTTCCGCGAAGAACACCAAACCGAAGGAGGTGAAGCATTGCGCAACGACGAAGATTTCGCCTACGTCGCCGCCTGGGAGTACAACGGCTGGGAGGAAGAGCCCGTCCTCCACAAGGAGGAACTGGTGTTCGAAAACGTCGAGTTGAAAACGCGTTCTTACAAATAATACTCGTAGAGGGTAGAAAGTAGAAGGTGGAAGGACGGCCGGAAGCGCCCGTCCTTCTATTTTCTACCACCTGCTTTCTACTCAAAAACCATAGTTCATGAAACTGACACTCAAAATTTGGCGCCAGGGAGGCGAATATAAGAAGGGAAAATTCGAAAAGTATACGCTGGATGATGTCAAGGAGGAAATGTCCTTCCTGGAAATGCTGGACGTGCTCAACGAAAAATTGATTGCGGAGAAGAAAATGCCCATCGCTTTTGAGCACGACTGCCGCGAGGGTATTTGCGGAACCTGCAGCCTGGTCATCAACGGTTATCCCCACGGACCCATGCAGGCGACCACCACCTGCCAGCTCCACATGCGCCACTTCAATGACGGCGACACCATCACCATCGAGCCTTTCCGGGCGAAAGCCTTTCCGGTCATCCGGGACCTGGTGGTGGATCGCACCGCTTTCGACCGCATCATTCAGGCCGGCGGATTTATTTCGGCCAATACGGGGCAAGCGCAAGACGCCAACTCCATTCCTATCGAAAAAGACACCGCATCCAAAGCTTTTGACGCGGCTACCTGCATTGGTTGCGGGGCTTGTGTAGCCGCTTGCCCGAACGCTTCGGCCATGCTCTTCACTTCGGCTAAGGTTTCGCACCTGTCCATGCTTCCCCAGGGTAAGCTGGAGCGGAAGCGACGCGTAGACGCCATGATCAAGCAGATGGATGCCGAAGGCTTCGGCAACTGCTCCAATATCACGGCTTGCGAAGCTGAATGCCCGGTCGAAATTTCCGTTGAACATATTGCCCGCTTGAATCGGGAATACTACTCTTCGGTCTTTACTTCCGAAAACGCGAAGTGATAACTGATCCCGCAAAACAACCTCCCAAAGGCGGTTTATTCCATACCATCTGGAATGTGCCGCCTTTTTTTATTGCATCCTATTCGATAATGGCCTATTTTTACAGAAGATTATCTTCTTTTTGTATTGCTGTTCGTTTCCAGTCAATTGTGATTCAGATCGTCATTCCAATAAGTTTTCGAAGCACTAGTACTTCGGAAACTAATATTGCATTACCCGATCCAGGTCGAACCCAAGCTAAGACCGGTAGGCCTGGCGAAGTTCGACCGAATGAGCTTTTCCCATTACAACCAAAATAAACAGTTATGGCTCAAGCAGCATCTTTCAACGATTACGTCCGGCTGGTCCGGGGGATGAATTCTTTTTGGCGACTTTTGCACATTGATTGCATCAACGGCTTTGCAGTAGGGCGAAAGTATTCAAAAGGCAAGGTGGTTCACAATTCCGTAGCGCTCGTTTTTTATGTCAATAAGAAATTAAGCCTCAACCGCCTCCCCATCGAGAACCGCATTCCCGAACGTTTAATTTTACCTTCCGAACGCGGGGAATCGCTCGAATTCCTTACCGATGTCCAGGAAGCCCGCTTTACCGCCCTGGCTTACACAGGTCGGGAACGGCCGGCGCCCAGCGGCATCAGCGTCGGGCACGTCAATATTACGGCGGGCACCTTGGGGGGATTAGTCAAGGATTCGACTACCGGCAACCTGGTCATTCTGTCCAACAACCACGTCCTGGCTGACTCCAACGACGCCGCAATCGGCGACCCCATCCTGCAACCCGGCCCTGCCGACGGCGGCGCCTTCCCCGCCGACCATATTGCCAACCTCACCCGTTTTGTGCCCATTACCTTCGGCTCCGGCGGCGCCAACCGGGTCGACGGCGCTATCGCCCGTCCCATCAATAACAACGACCTGACCTGGTTTACCCGCGATATCGGCGCCGAGCGCCCCTACAAATGGCGCACCCTCACCCTCGATGATCTGGGCGTAGCCGTCCGGAAAACCGGTCGCACCACCGAACACACCACGGGCTTTATCGAAGGGTTGTTCGCCACCACATCCGTTAAATTCGGCATGTTCCGAAAGGCTACCTTCGTGGATCAGATCACCATCTCTTACCTGCCCGCCGAAGAATCCTTCTCGGCCGGCGGAGATTCCGGCTCCCTGATTTACGACTTTGACGATTTTACAGTAGGGCTCCTGTTCGCCGGCTCCGAAGGCTCCGGCGGCGAAGCCGGCATGACCATCGCCAACCCGATGAACTTCGTGATTAACGAACTGGAAATCGAGATGCTGCAACCTGGAGAACATCCGTCGAATTACTAATACGCCGGGGGCTAAGCGATGAGCAATCAATAACTGTCGGTTTTCCAGGAGCGCTTTTTCCTTTATCCGGCCTTAAAGAACCGCCGCCCTTAGCGCTGCTA
>CAYWHT010000160.1:0-8248 GCA_964458135.1 uncultured Saprospiraceae bacterium
CGCGCTGAGAATAACGCCCTCGCCGGGGCAGATGGAATCGCGGTCGGCGGCCAGGTTGAGGGAGACTTCCGGTAAGATTTCTATTCTAATGACCTGGGTGGTGGCCGTATCACCGCAGACTGGATCCACCGCACGCAGGTAAAAGGTGGTATTTTGGGGGAGCAAAGTATCCAGTTGGGAGCCGATAAAAGAGGGCGTCCCGATTAAATTGGGGTTATCGAACCAATTAATATCCAAGTCCTCCGGAATCACATTCGCCGCAAGGCTGGCTGCATCGCCGGGGCAGACCCGCACATTCTCACTTTCCACGGTGATCTTTGTTTCGGGGCGCACGTTAACGGTCAGCCTGTCGCGGGCGCCTGCGGGGTTGCAGACGGAGTCGGCGGCGGCGGCGTAGAAGGTAGTGGTTTCCGTCAGTGCCGTGTCGAGCTGCGTGCCGGTGAATAGGGGCTCGCCATTAAATTGCGGGTTATCGAACCAGAGCACTTTGGCTGTATCGGGGTCGACCGTTGCGCTGAGGGTAACGCTTTCGCCGGGGCAGATGGAATCGCGATCGGCGGAAAGGCTGACCTTAATTTCCGGGAGAACATCAATAAAAATAGAGGCGGTATCGGAGCGGCAGCCGTCGGAGGTTTCCGCGAAAGCGTAAAAGGCAGTAGGTTGAGTAACGGTAGGCTGGTATTGGTTGCTCGTGGCGACGACGGGGCCGTTCCGGTTTTCCAGCCAGCTAATCTGAGTCGGAATATTGGTTTCAGCACTCAGCGTTACCGCTTCGCCGGTGCAGACGGCGGTTTTATCGGCGCTCAAGTCCAAAGTGATAACCTGGCCCGGGTTTTGGATCGTGTCGACTACCGTGTAGGCGTACCACCAGGTATTGAGGGTATTCTTATCGCCATAACCGGCAGTGGGGGCGTCTTCGAGCGTTTCATCGCAGGCCTGCATAATATCGAAGGTGTTCCAGTTGCGGCAGTTGCCGGCCAAGCTGCTACACCCTTGACGTCCGTCCTGAGGCGCGCCGGTTCCGGAGGGCCGTTTTAGCCTGCGGTCGTCCCAAAAGAGTTGGCCGGTAGTGGAGCGTCCGCAATCGGAGGGGGCGAGCTGGGTGACCCGGAAGCCGTTTTTCAGGAATTCGGCATCGAAAACGGTGAAGTGCTGGATCCCCTGGCTGTAGCGGTAAACGATATCGGGTTGTCCACAGTTGATGTCCACCGTATTGCCTTGTCCATCGCGCCCGTTCCAGGTGACGAAGCCGGTGAGGTTGCCGGCGCTAAATGCTTTGGGGCCGAGCAATACATCGCGGGAGCCCGGATCGAACTGGCCGTTTTCGTTAATGTCGATGATGATTTCTATCTGTCCGGGGCGGGTTAGTTCGACCCCCAGTCGGTAATCGCCGGCAGCGGCTTGCTGGAAGGTTGAATCCACCCTGGCGGCGCCACAGGCGCCCGGCGGGAAGAGATCCGGGTCGGGGCGATCGAGGAATATTCGGTGTTCGGCGGCTTGTTGGGTTAAGTTGGAGTCGGGCGTCGATTGGCGGCTTTGCTGTAGGTCGTTGAGGTTTCCGGGGCCGGTGCTATTGAGCGCAACGGTAAAGGAGAGCCCCTGGAAGCCGGCGTCCTGGAAGTCGAGCTGGGAAACAAAGCCGTCGGTGGTGTAAGAATAAAAGCTACCGTTGAAGGGGCGGTCCCAGCCGCATTCCTCGGGAGTATCGGCGCCGGTGGGGGGCGTGCGGAAGGTCCAGTTACGCGACCAGAGGCGGCCAGTTTGTTCCTGCCCGTTTTGCTGGACGGCGATATTCCAGTAGCCGATGAGGATTTGGTCGGAGCGATCCATCATGGCGTCGACGTCCTCAAATTCGATGATGTAATCCCCGGGTTGATCGGGTTGGAACACGTACATGGCTTGGATGAGCTCGGTACCCTGTTCGATGTGTTTTTTGATGTTGTCGAGGTCGGCGGTATTGCGGCTGCGGATGCTTGCGTTAGCGCGGGTAACGGTAAAGGGGCCGTGAGCGAGCACCTTGCTACCGTCGGGAAGTTGGCGCATGATCCGGAAGTTGTACTGGGCGCCCTGCAAGTCGTAAATGGGCCGTCCATCATCGCGGTATTCTACGCTGAGCCCGAGATAGACGACTTCGCCGGGCGCTTCGATGGAGACGTACAGCCGGCTGGCCCGTTGTGCGTCGTAGGCGGCAAAATTGTTAAAGGAATCCTGATTGGTCAGCAGCATGACGTGATCGTCGGGGCCGGTATTGACCTGCAAGCTTCCTTCTGCGCGGAGCGCCAGGACCGGCAAGAGCAGTGCCGTAAAAAGCAGCCACCCCGTCAGCTTGCAATGAAAAGAAATTGGGTACAACTGTGCGATACTCATGTGCTTCCGGAAATTTAATAGTTCGATCATTACTCGCAGGTACAAGTCTTATTAATCATTTTCAGAGCATGATTTTTGCCCCCCTGCGAAATAAATCGGTTTTACGGTGTACGGAACGGTAGGGGGTTAAAGCTTTAGCGTTTTTTACAGCCACAGAGATTTTCATTGTTGCCGAGCGGCGCCAAGTCGGGGGGGCGGATCGTTTGTACGGTCAGCTGCACTACCCGGTCTTCCATCGCCAGGTCATTAAATACTTTTTCATCGCCCAGGTCACGGGCCTTGGAGAAACCGGTGGCGCTCGTTTGGAAAACGAGTTTCCCGGCCCCGGGATCGTTATTGGGATCCGAATCGAGGTATGTTAAAAAGGGTCGGGAACCGTTAACCTGGTAGGCTTCAAAGCTATTGATGACCGCGTCGATGCGTCGCTCGCTCAGTTTGACGTTGTAGAGGCTATCCCCCAGCTTGCTGCAGCTGCCTTCCAGTTTAATTTTGACGTGGAACCCTTTTCGCAAATTATCATGGATACGGGGCATCAAGGATTCGAGGTTATCGGAGGCGCTGCCAATTTCGTTTTCGAACAGGAAGAGGATTTTGTCCCGGATATCGCCGCTGGTGTTGCTGGAATAGACCTCTTTACGATCTACGTAGGTTGCGTTGAGGGTCTGGAAGTTTTGGCCCGTCTGGGTATATCCCGGCGTGCCGGGGCCATTGAGGGGTTTGGGGATATCGTTATCGAAATAAAGGTTGATTCGTCCGGGTTGGCTCAAGCGAAGGGTGTCGATGAATTGCTTGCGCCGGCCGGAGCGCTTATAGGCTTCGAGGGTGTATTCGGGCAGATCTTCATCATCGGGAAAAAATCCGGGTTTGCTTCCCACGATGCGGTAGGGGGTTTCTGGCTTCATGCAAAAATCTACGTAGTTGTGCTCTTTGGAGGCGGTCAGTTTTTCGGCGACCGGGGGGGTGGCGAGGTCGGCCGTTCCGGCGCCTCTCGCCGTCAGGGAGGTTTGGTAATAATCGACCGTTACGGAGTCCAGGCTGGATTCGCCCTGGGTTGGGCTACTTTCCAGGGTGTAGACGGTAAGCTCCAGGATGGGCTGTAAAAAGAGGGAGTCCTTTAGAGTTTGCGGCAGGCAGGCGGGGGTGGGGCGTTGGATATCGATGGTGCGCTCCGCGCTGCAGTATTCTCCCTCTTTCAGGTAGCTGGCGTTAATGCGGTATTTTCCTTCCGGTAGGGTGTGCGCCAACCGGTTGTCGGAACGGTTAACGACCGTGCGAAGTAGTACTTCCTGTTGATTTTGCCGGATTTCCCGTACTTGAATATTGCAATAGTTAAGGGTGTCGCGGTCCCAGGCATCATTAGTGGCCACGATGAGTTGGGTGGGTGGCAGATCGATGGAAAAAATATCGTAACAATTCCGGCATTCCTCTTCTTCGGCCGGAGTTACATCCTGCGGAATGCGGTTGGAGGTCAGGAAGGCCTGACGCCGGTTGGGGTGAATGCAATAGTAGAGGTCGTCGTAGCTGGTGTTGAAACCGGCGCCGAGGTGTTCGGGCTCCGTCCAGCCGTTTTCGGTTTGGAGGCTGCGGTAGATGTCGAAACCACCGAGTGTTTTCCGGCCGTCGGTGCTGAAGTATAATATTCCCTCCCGGCTGTCGAAGAACGGGGTGCATTCATTCCAGGGCGTATTGACGCCGTTGAGGGATTCGGCCGTACCGGCCAGCCGGTATTGATCGTCGAGCGGGCAACGGAAGAGGTCCATTTGGCGTTCCCGCTTCGTGCTTTGGTCGTTGCGGTCGGAGGCGAAATAGAGAAAGGCCTTGCCGCTGCGGGCTTCCCACCCGACTGAGGGTTGGGTGCTGGTGAAGGGCGCGTCGGCATTGCAATCCAGTTTTTCGGGGGCGCTCCATTTGCCGGAGGTTAAGCGCTGACTGCGATAGAGGTCACAGCGCTCTTCATTGCCGTTTTCTATGTAGGTGCAAAGGGTGAAGAACATGACTTGCCCGTCGGGGCTAAATGCCGGATTGGAGATATTGCCGGCGCCTTGCATCTTCGGCATGGAGAGCGGCTTACCGCCGGATACAATCTGGGAGCTCAAGACGGGGTCCCGGCATTCCTCTGTGTATTCAGAGCGAAAAGTACTGTGGTAATATTGATAGACGGTAGTGTCGTTTTGGAAAAGGGTGTCCGGATTTGCCATTCCGGTGTCTTGAACGATTTTGTAGGGAAGCACGAGGGTGTCGGCATCAAATCCGGAGGAGCGATCGAGATAAACCGTATCTCCCAGCGCCACAAAGTCTCCGTGCGCCGGTTCTTTAAGGGAGGAGAGATGGGCGATGCTAATGCCAAATTCGGCACGATTATTGGAGTTGATGGTAGTAGCGTTAACGGGAGCTTGGCAGGTTTTCTGGAGGGAGCCGCTTTTGGACCAACGGCAGGACTGGGCGTAAATTCTGGCTAATTCAATGAAATGATTCAGGGCTTCCTCGGGAGGTTCCTGGTGGAATTGGGAAAAGATGGACTCGGCCGAATCGTATTGGGCGGTATTTTGCAAGGCTACGGCCAGCCAAAATTTGGCGTGGGGGTAGTCGAAAAATCTTTGGTGTTGAAGTACTTCGGCGGCGTGTTGTTCCACGCCCTGATCAATGGCTCGCTGGTAGGCAACCGCTGCTTCCCGGAAATGGTGCATCTGGCGCAAGGCGTGGGCGTTGCGAAACCAGAGCTTCTCCGGCTCGGAGGTCTCGTACTGGGTTACGGCTACTTCGTAATACTGGGCAGCCGCGTTGTAATTGCCCCTTTCGTACGCACTTAGCCCTTCTTCCAGCCATTGCTCCAAACGCGGTTGCGCAAAGACGCTCTGAGCTAGAACAAGAAATATTATCATCAATTGTAATCTACTCATAGTCCGACATTAACTTGAAAAACGTCAACTAAAGCAACTGGAACCGAGAAATCTGGGGGGAAAGGCGAAAATCAGAGCAAGCGGCAACCCGGAGCAACATAAGGAATCTCAAAGATACGATACTGTACGGAAAACTCCGGTCCGGCCCTACTTAAAGTGGCGTCATTAAACTCAGAAGTATTGACATCGTAGGTGAAACCTACTTGTATTCTTTTAAGGTGTAGTTCTACGGCGGGGGCGAAAGCGTCGCTGAGTTCCGGGTTAAAGCGATAGTTAAAGCCGATTTGCAGGGCCAGGTGCTCCCCGCCGCGGGTATCTAGGTGCAATTTGGCGCCCATAGCGCCCAACATTTGGCGGTAGGGGCCCTGGAATTCGGCCCGGAAGCCCCCAACTAGATCGTAAGGGCTGCTGCCTAATTGATAAACCCCGAACAAATAGGGCGTAAAGCGCATGGGCAGATCCGACGCCAGGTTCGTATCTTCAAAGAAACGCTGATCGGGCTGGTTCAGATGAAAAATGCCGATGCCGAAGTCTACTTTGCTGCGCCTGGACCAATCGTTAATGAGTTGGCGCGGTTCGAGGGCCTGGTAGCGAAAGTTGATGCCGGTGGAGACATCAAAAAAAGCGTTGTTGCGCGCCGGATCGGCGCCGTTTCCACGCCGTATTAACGGATCCTCAATGGGCAGCTGGCTCGGGGGAGTGCCGTTGGGGTTTTCGCGATAATTCTCGTCGACGATCAAGCGCTCATTGGAAAAGCGCCGGTAATTGCCCCCCAGCTGTATGCCCGTAGTGGCGAACCAGTGATCGCCCAGCTGTTTAGTATACGATCCGCTGGTGTTGACTTGTACGAGCTGAAGTTCACTATCGGCCGCATGGTCGAAATTAACCGCTAGGCCGCCGGAGAAAAAACCGGAAGCATCCTGGCAATCATTGATAAACTTTTTATCAACAGCTATCGAGCCCGTTTGGTAGCTAACCGGAACGGAAGTCCACTGACTGCGGTAGTTGGTGTTAATACGCAGATCACCCGCGAAAACACCCGTCAAAGCAGGGTTGGTGATAAACGGAGCGTTGTAAAACTGGGTGAAGTGCAGGTCTTGTGCGTAGGAGGGAATGAGCGTCGAAAACCAAAATACAAGCAGGAACAGACCACCCGTTTTTTTGGGAAAAAAAGGCATAATGTTTTTGGGGTATTTATTAGTTTTGACGTTCATGGTCAATGAAGTGGAATTAAAGTTCTTCTCTAAAGTAAGAAAAACTGGATTCAGTTGCCGAAAATTTAAGGTTTAATTACAAATTAGAGGGTAATTTAATGTTTTGACGGGAAAAATCGGAAAATGTTTCGCATAGAAGATGTATTTCGAAAAACGCCTAAAAAATACACCTTTAACCGTTTTCTGTAAAAACATGCACTTCCTCATGAAAAGTGTACCGTTTCGTAAAAGTACGCCGCCTTTTTGTGGAAATGGTTTCACGATCGGATCAAAAGCCCTATCTTAGCAGCAGTTCGTTAAAAATCCCATTTGTTAGTACATAATTCGACTTCGGTCGAAATCCCAACTTCTTAAACAGAAGATCCCTACCTATCCAAGTTTTGTTCGTTTGGCACACCCAATGGTTGTGGCATAGTGTTTGCTCGTATCCCCATGAGAGCATCCACGATGGCGCACTTCTAGATCCACTTTATCCATTGTGTTCTAGAGTTTAGTTTTTGACCAACGATTGGTTCCAAAACCAACTTCAAAAGTGTTAAGCGTGAAAAATTCAATTGTATTACTGGTAGTGTTGCTATGTGCTTTACAAGCCCAAGCACAGAAAACGATCTTTGTTAAGCAAGGGGGTAACGGCAACGGAACATCCTGGAATGATGCGATCGGTGAGCTTACCGAAGCATTAGAGCTGGCCGCTCCCGGAGATGAAATCTGGGTGGCTGCCGGAGTGTACCTCCCCACCCAAGATAATGATCGCGAAGCGGCATTCGTCATTAAGGACGGAGTGCGGCTCTTCGGCGGTTTTGCCGGTTACGAGGCTTCAGTGGAAGAGCGTAACTGGAAAGACAACCGCACTTTTCTGAGCGGAGCCATTGGAAATCCTACCGATGAGGACAACTCCTTCACCGTTGTTTACACGGAAAATGTCAGCAAGAACACCATCGTAGACGGTTTCATCATCACCAATGGCATGGCTAACGGTGAAGGCGAACAAGGCAGCCGGTACCGCTGCGGCGGCGGATGGTTCAATGACGGTTCCTACGGAAAGTCCGAGCCGGTCATGCGCAATTGCTCCTTCTACAACAACACGGCTAGCTACGGCGCGGGCCTTTACAACTACGGCCTGAACGGTTCCAGCAGTCCCGAACTGCTGAGCTGCTTGTTCGTCGCCAACGAAGCCACCGTCAACGGCGGCGCTATCTACAACAACGGCTCTCAGGGCGTCTGCGATCCGGTCATCCTGCAGTCTCAGTTCCGTGGCAATAAGGCGTTTTACGGCGCTGGCATCTTCAACGAAGGCCACGGTGGCAGCGTGCAACCCCTAATCAACGAATGTCTCTTCATCGCCAATGTTTCCACGATGAAAGGCAGCGGAATATACAATAATCAAAAAGGAACCGGCACAGTGCGCCCGATCATCCGCGCTTGCCGTTTCGAAAACAACCAATCTTCCATGGGTAGCCCCGATATCGGCAACACCCTCGATCCCGTACTGGCCGAACAGCCGGTGAGCAACGAAGCAGCCAACAATACGGGCTATTGACTTAGCCTTGCCCACACACAATAGCGCGGGGCGCCGCCCCGCCCATTAAGAAACACCTAATTCCACTTCTCCGGCCGGTAGCTTGCTTCCGGCCATTTTTTTTGCCCGGATCGGCCAAGACATATAGTCTGCCAAGTCAGCATTCACAAATCTTGGGTTGGCGGACTGTAAAGGCCGGCTACTCCCTCACGCCCGCTCTGACCGCCTTCAAAACCGCTTGCCCACAC
>CAYWHT010000161.1:0-2836 GCA_964458135.1 uncultured Saprospiraceae bacterium
GGGTTTGGTCTTTGAGTCGAAAATTAGCCATTTTTTGATTAGACAAGATTTACCCAACCGAACGGGTGGGCGGAGTAAGCTAAATGAGGATTTTCGCAACGCAGTATAATCAAACAATTGCAATCTGGAGGCCAACTACTAAACCCGCAATGGGTTCATTAATAGTTAACCCGGATTATGCATGAGTGCTGCGTCAGGAGAAGCCAAACTGCTCGCCCTGTGAAATACCGCAGGTAAAGCTTCGCTTTATTTCACAAGGCGGGTAGTTCGGATCCCTAACAGATCAACTCCTGAATAATCCGGGTTAGTAGTTCGTCATCCGAATCACGGGTTGAACAACTTGATTTTAATAGTTATTCGGCCCACCCTTAGGTGCAGCCGGCTTGTAGAAAGGATATGCTTTAAGCGATGAGCAATCAATAACGGTCGGTTTTCTAGGAGCGCTTTTTCCTTTAAAAGAACCGCCGCCCTTAGCGCTGTAGGGGCGGGAACTGGCTAAAGAAAAAACTAGCCTATCTAAACACGACACTTATTAATCTCTCATCGCTAAAGGTGGCTTGGCGCTCCCCGGGGAGCAGCCTTTTTTAGAGCTGCCATTCCATTCAACGGGCGAGGCCCATCACCGGGTTTACCCGGCCGACGCAGGAAGACGGGCGCCAACTACCAATCACCCAACAACACCATTCCAATATGCGGAATATCATCCTCCAGGTATTCCTCCCCTACCTTTGCAAACCCGAAAGATTCGTAAAACCGGATGAGGTAAGTCTGCGCCGATATTTTGACGCCGACTGGACCGTACAAACTTGTCACCTCCGACAAAGCACGCCGCAGGAGGTCTCGCCCCAGGCCCTTCTGGCGAGCGGAAGGATGGGTGACGATGCGCCCCAGGGCGGCGTAATCGGGATAATCGCTTCCGGGGGGAAGCAGGCGCGCGTAGGAGCGGAGCGCTCCGTTTTGTAGGCCCAGCAGATGGTGGGCCTGCGGGTCTTTGCCGTCGGCATCCAGGTAAGGGCAGTGTTGCTCCACTACGAATACCTGCTGGCGGAGCACCATGATATCGTAAAGTTGTTGCAAGCTGAGCTGCTTGAAAGCAAGGCATTGGTAGGTAATCATCGCTAAAATAGTTCAAGTATGCGGGGAAGGAAAACGAAACAACCAACCAGGGCGGCCCCGATGGCGGCGATCAAAACACCCGCGGCCGCAGCATCTTTCGTTTTTCCGGCAAGCAGATGGTATTCGGGGGAAACCAGGTCGGTTAGGTATTCAAAGGCGGTATTAAAAGCCTCGGCGGCAAGCACCAAGCTAATGGCGAGCAGGAGGATCAACCATTCCTGGCGGGGGAGTTGGAAGTAAATGCCCGCACCGACAACAAGGAGAACAATCAGAAGATGAATGCGTGCGTTGGGCTGCGTCCGGAAAAGATCAAACAACCCCCGGAAGGCGAATTTAAAGCTGTTGAGACGTTTGCTGAGCATTAGCAGTTTCTTTTACCAGGCGATATTGACCGACGATCCCAAAGGGCGCATCTTCGTCCTTATAAATCGTGGTAAAACTAACACATTTAAAATGCTCAGAGTAAAAAATGCAAGTCCGGTTGATCGGGGGTAAGGACACCGCGGTCGAGCCAGAAATACTTTGCAGATGCCGGCTACCTTTTAAGCGGCTGTGTCGCTCAAAAGCCCGGATGGCCGAGCGTGGAAGCGCAGCGCTAAAATGACCGGTTAAAATTAGGGGACGATCGATAGCGGACAGGCGTTGCGCCATTTGAAGAAAGCCCGTAGACTGGGTTTGCGAATGACTGCTTAAGAAAAATACGTCATCGGAGAAAAGGCGTTTTCCGGCCGCAACCACCAATTCTCCGGCTGTAATGGACAGGGAGTCCCAATACGCCGTAGGCGCCTGAACAGCCACACCCGGACGCGCGTAAATCCGGTGGTGGAAAACACCCCGGGAAGGCACCGGGCGAAAGGAAACGTATCCCGCAGCGAGAAAAGCACCGTGTAAATCGGAAAACCCCGCCGGCGCTCGCTGGAACTGTAAGGAAAAAAGATCAGCCTCCGTATCCAGGATAATCCGGATGATCTCCTCATCAAGGGGCTCCGCCAACAATTCCAGGGAAGCAATGCGCAAGCTATTCGCGGGCGCCGAAACCAATTGCTCCTCGCTATGCGGGGTGGAAGCCCAATGATTGGCGTACAAACACAGCCCCGCACAAAGCCCAAAAAGAAACAAAGACGCGCGGATGCGGTTGGTGAAAAACATAAGCAGTCCACCACCCAGTGTAAACAACACCACCCCATCGAATTGACGGCCCCACCATGCACACCAGCTACAGTCCAAACAGCCCAGACTGAGAACCGGAATAACGATTACCGCGATGAACAGCAATATCTTGACCAAAAGTTGCAATTTTGAAGGCATAAGCTCAAACCACTTTTTCAATTGGCAGGATAGTAATGAGGATTGTAAAATGAGGTGGTCTACACGCTGGTTAGCACAACAATTGGAGTCTACCTACAGGGTAGGAAAATGCGACTTTTAGGATAGTGTAAAGCAAATATAATAAATTAACGGATATGCTCAAAGTGTATTTGTGGTGACCGGGAAATGCTGTCAAAATGTTCCAGCCCAAAGGGCGCGCGCCTGGCCGTATATACGCGCGACAACGAGTCCAAAGCGTCCGTTCCAAACGAATCAATCCAACGCCCCCGCCAACACACAACTCTCCTTATGCCGGACAACCCCGCCTTCCGGGTCAAACAACTCAAACCACAGCACATAAACGCCGACCCGGGCGCGCTCGCCTTCATCGGTGGCGCCGTCCCACTGGAAG
>CAYWHT010000161.1:2846-8216 GCA_964458135.1 uncultured Saprospiraceae bacterium
GCTACCGGTAGCGGCCAGAAGCTCGTTGCGCAGGAGCGTTTTTACCGGGCGGCCTAATGCGTCAAAGACGCGCAGGTTGAGTAGATAGCCGGGTTGGTCAACCTGGTAACGGATCACCAGAAAGTCTTCAAAGCCATCGCCATTTGGCGAAAAGCGCGGATTGGGAAGCTCAAAAAGATCCGTTACCGGGCTGCTGAGGTCGGTGCGCTGGGAATTCGGGCCAGTGGGCGTGGCGAAGCCGGCGGCGGCGGCGGCCGAATGCCAGCTGTCGGCCGACTGGCTGGGGGCTTCGGGGTCGATGCGTTCCAGCGACACGCCCTCTTCGTCTTCGAGCAGGGGTAGGTGTAGCGCCTCGCTGTAATCAAAAGAGTCAATGGTGAGCCCGGCCCACCTCAGGGTCAAATTGCCCGCCTGATCTTCCAGGGTGGGCAGGTCATTGGTGATTAGAGCCTCAGGACGGGGCGCCGCGTATCGCTCCAGAATGTCGGCGGGGCTTTCGGTTAAAACGAGAAGCTCCCCCGGCAATAAAAGCAGGTCGTCTTCTACGGCCTTTCGGTTGTTGCTGCCCTCGTTTTGCGTATTGATAAGTTGGAGGTCGCGCAGGTTGAGAATCTTTTCCGAGCGATTGAACAATTCTACAAAGTCTTCTCCCCCGGTTTGCGGATTAAACAGCAGTTCGTTGATGACGATATCGCGGGGAGCGATCGGTTCGGGGAGCCCGAACGAAAGGGTTTGGGGTTCGGCAAGGGTATTGCCGAGGCAGTCGCTAAGGCCGGGAGCGATCCTTAAATCGTATATGGTTCCGGGGTCCAGCGGGTTGTCGAGTAGAAGGATGAGCTGGTCGTTATTCCCTGCAGCCAATACACCGCCTACGGAGAGGGAGGGAGTCAGGCTGAACCACTGCGGATCGAGGGCCGAGGCGGTGTCCAGGGGAGTGTCGAAGGTCAAGGCCAGTTCGGCGCCGCCGAGGGGCGTAGCGGATGTCAGCGCGGGCGTCGAGCTGTCGACTTCAGCCGGGCTAGCCGCATTGCTTTTTCCGGGCGTTCCTCCGGCCGCATCGGCGCTGCCGAGCCAGTTTTTGGGGCAATTGGCGGGGCGGCCGGGATCGGCCAGCTCCAAAGCAAATCCACCCTCGGCTTTATCGGCTTCGCGGTACCAATCCGATCGGAAATCCAGCACGAGCAGCTCCGCGCCATCCGCACGGGTAAGTTGTAGGCGATCGCCGGAATTGGTGATGGCGGGCAGGGATTCCAGGGGCGCCACCGGGCCGAAGGCCGCAAAGTCCTCGGCGAACTCCCGGTCGCAGAGGATGAAGTATTCACCGGGAAAAAACAGGCGCTCGGGCAGATCATCGGGGCTGGCGCCGGTACCGAAGGCCAGGGTGCTCAACTCGATAATTTTATCACTGCGGTTAAACAATTCGACGTATTCCGCCTCGGGCAGCACTCCCAGGCTGGGCGTGGGGTCGGGAAGAAATTCGGTGATCAGAATATCACCCGCAGCGGCGGGTTGCACATCAAAGTAAGTAAAGGTTGCCGATTGAAGCGCAGCGGCATTGCCCGCCAGATCCCGCACATTTTCCGCCGTCAGCCTGTATTCGACGCCGCTAAGCAGGGGCTGGGAAGGCCGCAGCTCTATCCGGCCGGATAGGGCTGCGGAACTGGCGCGGGCGGGCTGCCCCAGGTCCGGCTCGATGCGATAATTAGCGGTTTCGGCCCCACTTGCCGAATCCAAAGGCTCGTCAAATTGCACCAAGACCAGCGTATCGGATAAAGCGGTAGCGGATTGCAGCCGAGGCGGTTGGGTATCTTCGAAGAGCGGGTCGATGCGCAAGTCGTCAAAAATAAATCGATCAGCCCGCGTACTGGTGTAGCTGTAAAGCAGCCCGAAATAGCGCCCCATATCGTAGGTGGAGTCAAGCACGCTGCCTTCCTCCGTGAAATCGGTCCCACCCGAATAATCGGCGGATAGGGACCACCGACCGCCCGGCGTTCGCCGTACCCGCACGCGGGCCTGGGCGGGCGCTTGCCCCAGCGATCCGGGGGCGCCCGCCAGGATCAGCCTGGATTGCCCGCCGTCTTGGCGGTAGAGCTCGAGCGCGTCCTGATCGCCGGAAATGCCGCCGAAGCGGAGGAAATAAGCCGGTTGGGGGGCGTTGAGATCGGGGCGCTCGGCGCTGAGGTATACGCGGGCGAAATTGCTGGAGGAAGGAGCAAAGTCGAGGCGCAGAAAAAATTCCCAGTAGGTGGTGTCGTTCAGTGCAGTGGGCGCAAGCACGCGCAACTGGCTGGTGTTTTGAGAACCCGGGTCGGCGTCGTTGAGTAGGAGCTGGCCGCCGGTTACGACAAATTTTTCCCGGTCTCCGCTCCACCCGGGCGCCTCGGTGAAGTTGCCGTCCGAGAAATCATCGGTTAGTTGGGCGGCTGCGAAGACCGGCGGCAAACCGGCTAGCAATAAAAAAATTAAAGCTTTCATAATCCTAAAAATAGCAATAAACTGATAATGGTCTTATTTTTGCCATTCCCTCGCAATGATTTAGGAGGCAAGGGGGCGAAGAAATAATCCGTTGCAATTTGGCAATTGTTTTTCGTCTTGGAGTGATTATGTGAATTTAAAAAGTTGCTACATGAAATTAGCTGTTGTGGGCGCCACCGGTCTGGTGGGAGGAGTAATGACTCGCGTTTTGGAAGAGAGAAACTTTCCGGTAGACACCCTCATCCCCGTAGCTTCGGAACGTTCGTTGGGCAAAACGCTGCGGTTCCGAGAAGAAGACCACCCGGTAGTGAGTATGGAAGATGCGGTAGCCGCGGCTCCCGATATCGCGCTTTTTTCGGCCGGCGGTTCCACTTCCCGCGAGTGGGCGCCCAAATTTGCCGAAGCCGGTACGACCGTAATCGACAATTCTTCGGCCTGGCGCATGGAACCAAATATTCCCCTCATCGTGCCGGAAATCAATGCGTCCGTACTGACGGCAAACGACAAGATCATTGCCAATCCGAACTGTTCGACCATACAAATGGTCATGGCCCTGGCGCCGCTCCACCGGGTCTACGGCATCGAGCGCCTGGTGGTTTCCACCTACCAATCTTTCACCGGCACCGGAATGAAAGCCGTCAAACAATACCAGTTGGAACGCAAAGGCTTCGAGCCCAAGCCCGAAGAAATGGCTTATCCCTACCCCATATTCGAAAATTGCTTGCCGCAATGCGATATTTTCCTGGATAATGGTTACACCAAGGAGGAAATGAAGCTGGTCAACGAAACGCAAAAAATTTTGGACGACCCGCAAGTTCGCATCACGGCCACGGCCGTACGCGTGCCCGTGCACGGCGGGCATTCCGAATCGGTCAACATTACCTTCCGCGAATTCTTCCAAATAGAAGATATTTTTCGTATACTGAACGAAACGCCCGGAATACGGGTAGTAGATAATAAGGAGGCCTTGCAGTACCCCATGCCCAAAGACGCCAAAAACCACGACGAGGTCTTCGTCGGTCGTATCCGGCGGGATGAATCTTTGGACAAGAGCTTGAATCTTTGGGTGGTTGCCGATAACTTGCGAAAGGGCGCGGCAACCAACGCCGTGCAAATCGCCGAATTTTTGCTGGCCCATAAGCTCGTAACCTCCGCAAAGGCGACGACTTCCCGGCTCTAAAATGTTGAATAATCACCTGTCAATTGAATCAAACTGTATACACTACCTCACACCACCCGGCGCCGGGCCTCAAAAAAAGGTGTAAAAGTTTTGCTATTAGGCCCATTTTTATAATTTTGAAAGGACTAGTCCGGCAAAAGCCCCTCACAATCAACAAGTTTTTTGATTGCTAATAGAAAATTATCACCAGATTTATGAAGACCAAGCTTGTACTTTGGGGATCGAACGAGCAGGATGAGCGCGTCCTCATCGCGTTGGAGTTACGAGCCGACGAAAACATGGTCAACGTATTTGTTTTTCCCGAACCCGTTGCTACCGAAGAATTCAGCCAAAAGCTACTCAAGGAGTGGCGGGATGACCATCCTGTAGAATTTCCGGAAAGTTATCAGCAAACGGAAAAAAAACTCTCCATTTCCGAAAGCATGCTTCCGGAAAGCGTGAAAGCGGAACGGGAAGACATCTTACAGCGCGCGCAAACGGAATGGCACTTCATCGTCCTTTCCCAAA
This sequence comes from uncultured Saprospiraceae bacterium, assembly GCA_964458135.1. Classification (GTDB taxonomy): domain Bacteria; phylum Bacteroidota; class Bacteroidia; order Chitinophagales; family Saprospiraceae; genus CAYWHT01. The sequence continues at coordinate 7,009 of CAYWHT010000161.1, forward strand.
AACTCCATTCCGCCTACCAATCGGAATTGGCGGAGTTGAGAGAGCGCGTTCAGCAACTCGAACAATTTGATGCCGGAGTTTGGGAAGAACTCAAAGGATTCTGGGACAAAGTTCAAGGACAGGTCAGAGAGAAAAACCTCTTCCGCGATCACGCCAATTCCCTGCGCGACGACACCAACGCCCTCTTCAGTCAAATGAAGGAACTGCGCTCCAAACTCGACGAAGAATTCAAGAGCCAATCCAAAGAAAATCACGACCATTTCCACGGGCTCCTGGAAGATGTGGAAAAACGCATCTCCGAAGGAATGCGCCTGCAACCAATTTTTGAAGAACTCAAAGGCATCCAGCGCAAGTTCCGGGACTCTAAACTGACCCGCGAACACCGCTCCAGCGTCTGGGAACGCCTCGACGCCGCCTTCAAAAAAGTAAAGGAAAAACGCTTCGGCCCGGGCGCCAACGAAGACCGCTCCCCACTGGAAAGACTCAAGCGCCGCTACGAAGGGTTAATCGCCGCCATCGACAAAATGAAGCGCTCCATCCAACGCGACCAACAAGACCTCAATTTCCAAAATCGCAAAATCGCCAGCACCGATGGCCAGCTAGAGGCGCAAATCCGGCAGGCCAAAATCAAAATGACTGAAGAACGCATCCGATCCAAAGAGGAAAAGCTCGGCGAAATGATGCAGACCAAAACCGAATTGGAACGCCGGCTGGAAGTAGAAAAGGAGAAAGAAGAAAAACGCCAGGAGCAAAAACGCCTGGATCAGGCTAAAAAAGAAGCGGAAGATAAAATCGCCGAAAAAATCAAAAAACAAGCCCAAAACCGGGAAGGAGAGGCCGACAAAATCAAAAAGGCCGCCGAAGAACTGTCCACCCAAAAGGGGGCAAACGAACAAGCGGAAAAACAAGAAGAAGCCGGCAACGGATGGCAACAATACCTCACCAACGCCATCGATACCGCTAAGTCGCTCGCCGAAGTATTGTCCCACAATCAAATAGGCAAAACCCAACAACAAAAAAGTGAAGTCGAAAACGTCGACTCCGGCAATAAAGAGAATCAGTAAGTCGAAAAAATTCGCCAACGGTGAAAAAATCGTGGCGAGTGGTAGGTCCTATCCCGTAAACGGAGAAAATAAGTCAAAAAATTTTTTTTGATGACTTTTTGAGGTTTTCACAACTTGATTCTCGAATTGAGCAAATTAAATGCC
>CAYWHT010000162.1:0-8199 GCA_964458135.1 uncultured Saprospiraceae bacterium
GCCTTATTCCTGTCTTTTCGAGGGTTCAAAACCACCCTGGTGCTTGTGTGGGTCTTTTTTTCCTTTCTGCTTTTAAAGCTTAGGTGGGATAATGTTCTTAAAATGGCCGTTCATCTGAACCCGCTGGCGCAGATTTTCCATCTCTTTGACGGTCGGAATCAGATTTTGAAGGTGGTTGATGAGATAATCTTGGCGTTCGGTTTCACTGGCAATGGTGAGCAACTCGTATTCTTGTTCGAGGGATAAGCCGACGTTGTGCGCGACCTCGTAGGTTTGAAACTGTTCATCCAGTTCCGGCACGGATTTATTAATTTTCATGATCTTGAACAGCTCTTCGACCAGATCCCGCAGTTCCTGATTTTTGGCGTAATCCCCCTGCATTTGATTTTTGATGCGCGTAATTTCCGCACCGGCGTACAGCTTTCCGGGAGCCGTTTTGTGATACTCGTGAATGCGGAAGGGATCAACCCCCTGGGTTCGAATATCTGATTCGCCGCTGGGATATTTTTTGACGATTTCCACCAGACGCACTTCGGTGCCGACATCCTTAAGTTGGCCTTCGATATAAGCGGGAATACCGAAGGTAAGGCCTTGCTGATCGCATTCTTCGATGAGTTGCTTGTAGCGGGGTTCGAAAATGTGCAAGTTGAGATCCTCATTGGGAAATACCACCAATTGCAGCGGAAACATCGGCAAATAGTCGGCCATGGTTACTTTATTTTTTCCTCGGAAAAGCGCCTTAATAGCAATTATTTCCTAATTTAAAGGAGGATTATCAATACTGGCGTCCGTTTTTCCGAACCACTGGTTTTTATCGATGACTTAACACGACATGCCGCAAAGGTGTTGCACCGATCAATCATAAATTTTAGTGTCCCAACCATTTTTTAAACCACTAAGCATGAACCGCTCCACTCTGGTATTTCGTATGCTCTTACCCCTGTTCCTGATCATGGCCTGGGGTTGCCGTCAAGAACGTCGGGCTACCCCCATCCCCTCCGAAGTCAACCCCTACGTATACGCCTATACCTCTGGAATGATCTCCAAGACGAGCGCCATTCGGGTGCAGTTCACCCGGGATGTCGCCATTCAAAAAGTAGGCCAAACCGAAGAAGAGCGAATACTTAGCTTCTCCCCCGCCGTTGCCGGCATCGCTATTTGGGAGGACGCCCGCACCCTGCGTTTTGATCCTTCCCAGCCCTTGGCTTCCGGAGCGACCTACATCGCCACTGTACAACTCGGAAAGTTAATCGACGGGCTACCCCGCTCGGCTTCTTCTTTTGAATTTGATTTTAAAACCCGGGAGCAGTACTTCGAAGTTCAATTTGACGGGCTTTACGCGCCCGATCCCAATCAATTAACCGTACAAGAAGCCCGCGGGCAAGTGTACACTTCCGATTACGCGGAGTCCGCTGCGGTGGAGAACTTGCTGGAAGCCAGACAAAAGGGTGAAAAACTACCGGTGCGCTGGGTGCATTCCGCCGACCAGCAGGCGCACCGATTCTACGTCGAACGGGTCAACCGCGCCGAAACGACGGGGCAACTCCGCCTCAACTGGGACGGCAGCCCGCTTGACCTCCAAAAGCGGGAAAGCATGACGATCGACATTCCCGCAATCGGTGATTTTAAAGTTAGCCGGGCGCAGGTCATTCAGGACAATGAGCAGTACATCTTGTTGCATTTTTCGGATCCCCTGGAAGAAACGCAGCGCCTGGAAGGCTTGATCAACCTGTCGGGATACCAAGGTGAGAGCCGCTACATTATCGAGGGGCAAGACCTGCGCTGGTATCCGGCCCAGCGCATTACCGGCCGGCAAACCCTGACCGTCAGTCCCGGCATCCGCAACGCTTCCGGTCGCCGCATGACGACCCCCAGCCAATGGCAACTCACCTTTGAGGAAGCCAAACCCCAGCTTCGCCTCGTCGGCAATGGGGTGATCATGCCCAACTCCGAGGGCCTGCTCTTCCCCTTCGAAGCCATTGGTCTGCACGCCGTCGAAGTGGAAATCTTTAAAATCCACCACAGCAACATCCTGCAATTTTTGCAGGACAACAACCTCTACGGCAATAACCAACTTTTCCGGGTCGGGCGGGTGATCCTACAGCAGAAAGTCAGCCTTCAATCCCTCAACCCTGGCTCCAGTAGCCGGCAATGGACGCGCTACGCCCTGGATATGAACAAACTGATCAATCAGGATCCCGACGCCATCTATCAGGTGCGCATCGGCTTCCGGCCGGCCTACGCCCTCTATTATTGCGGAGAAGAAGGAATCACCGGCGCCGGGGAAGAAGGCCTCTCCCAACAGATTCCCTCCGATGCGGACGATTGGGAAGAGGTGGAAAGCATCATGGATAGTTGGTACGGCATCGAGGGCTATTACCCCGAATACCGCTGGGAACAGCGCGATGATCCATGCTATCCGGCCTATTATAATTCGGATCGATTTATCCGGCGCAATGTATTGGTTTCCAACCTCGGCATTATTGCCAAAGGGGGAGAAAGCCGGGAATACCAGGTCGTAGTCACGGATTTGCGCAATGCGCTGCCGGTGGCGAACGCCACCGTAGAGCTCTACGATTTCCAGCAGCAGCTCGTCGGAACCGGTAAAACCGATCAGGAAGGCATCAGCCGGATTCTGGCCGAAAGGAAGCCCTACGTAGCCCTCGCCCGCCTCGGGGGGGAAGAAGGCTACCTGCGCCTGGGCGACGGTGACGCCCTCTCCATGGGCCGATTTGAAGTGGATGGCGTGCAGCGGCAACGCGGAATCAAAGGCTTCCTCTACGCCGAAAGGGGCGTATGGCGGCCGGGAGACTCCATCTACCTCAACTTCGTCTTGGATGATCCCAACGAACGATTGCCGGCAGACTACCCCATCACCTTCGAACTGTACGACCCCCGCGGCCGATTACAGCAAAAATGGACCACCTCCCGCAACACGGACAATATCTACCCCTTGCATACCGCCACGGCGCCCGATGCCCCGACGGGTAACTGGGCCGCCAATGTCCAGGTAGGCGGCGCCGTCTTTGACAAGTCCCTTCAAATAGAGACCGTAAAGCCCAATCGCCTGGAAATCGACCTGAGCTTTGCAAGTGAAACGCTGCAACGGCAGGAGGAACCCCTCAACGCCCGCCTGCAATCCCGATGGCTGCACGGAGCACCGGCCCGCGGGCTGGACGCCCGCGTGGAAGTACAGCTCAACGCCGCCAATACTTCATTCGAAGCTTTCAGCAGGTTCGAATTCGATGATCCCGCACGGCCGGTGGCCACCAGCCCCCGTGTCATCTTTGACGGCAACCTCAATAAGGAGGGCGTTGCCCGTTTCAATGCCCGACTCTTCGGCCAAGGCGAGGCCCCGGGCGTGCTCCGCGCCAATTTCCGCAGCCGGGTTTTTGAACGCAGCGGCGAATTCAGCATCACCACCCAAAGCCGAACCTACTACCCCTATCCTCAATACGCCGGAGTGGCCATTCCCGAAAATAATTACGGCATCAAGCGACTGACGCTCGACAGTCCCAGTGAGCTGGAATTCGCCCTAGTCGACCGCAAAGGTAAGCCGCTGGCCAACCGCCGCCTGGAAGTAGGGCTCTACCGCGTAGAATGGCGCTGGTGGTACGATCAGGGAGGCGACAACGTTTCGCGCTTCAGCTCGGCCAGCCATACCCAGGCCGAACGCACCACCGTCCTGACCACCGATGACCGGGGCATTGCCCGCTGGCCCATCACCGTCGACCAATGGGGTCGCTATCTGATCCGGGTTTGCGATCCGCGGGGAGGGCACTGCGGCGGCGACTTTTTCACGGCCGGCTCCCCCTGGTCCGGTGACCAGCCACAAGACCGACAGGCTGCCGCCATGCTCAATTTTCGTTCCGATAAAGCGCGCTACGCGGTGGGCGAAACCGTAGAACTGACCATTCCGACTTCCGATTCCGGTCGCGCCCTCATTTCCCTCGAAACCGGCGCCGGCGTACTGGAAAGCCACTGGATCGATACCGAAAGCGGGGAAACGACCTTCCGCTTTAAAGCTACCCCCGCCATGGCGCCCAACGTTTACGCCAACGTCAGTTTACTGCAACCCCACGGTCAGCGGCAAAATGACCTTCCCATCCGCATGTACGGCCTGTTGCCCATCCTCGTCGACGATCCCGGCACCCGCCTCCAACCCGAAGTGAAGGTCGCCGAAAGCTTGAAGCCGCAGGAAAAATTTACCGTAGCAGTTTCCGAAGCCGAGGGTAAGCCCATGGCCTACACCATTGCCGTGGTTGACGAAGGGCTGCTAGGCCTTACCGGCTTCACTACCCCCGACCCCCACGCCTCGATTTACGCCAAGGAAGCGCTGGAATTGAAATCCTGGGATGTTTACGATCAGGTGCTTGGCGCCTACGGCGGCCGGCTGCAGCGCCTGCTTTCTATTGGCGGAGACGCTGCTGAAAAAGCTGCCTTGCAAAAGGGACAGGCCAACCGCTTCGAGCCCGTAGCCATGCACCTGGGCCCCTTCCACCTGGACCGCCGCCAAAGCGCGACCCACGAGCTAAACATGCCCAATTACGTCGGCGCCGTACGCACCATGGTAGTTGCCGTGCAAGACGGCGCCTACGGCAAAACCGATCAGCGTTCCCAAGTAGAACAACCCCTGATGGCGCTGGCTACCTTACCCCGCCTCATCGCCCCCGGAGAGCGGGTTAAACTTCCCGTCAACCTTTTTGCGGGCGACGAAAGTGTTCGTCAGGTCAGCGTAGAAGTATCGGAAAGCAGCGGCCTGGTCCGCTTTACCGGACCAAATAGCAAAACGGTCACCTTCGAAGAGCCGGGGCAGGGACTGGTTGAATTCGAACTGGAAGTGGCCGAAAGTATTGGAATAGCGCAATTCGACATCCAGGCAAGTTCGGGCAGCCACCGGTCCAGTCAGCAAATCGAATTGGAAATCCGCAACCCCAATCCCTACACCAGCACCGTGCTGGCCCGGTCGCTAGGCCCCAATGAAACCTGGGCGCCGGAGTTCAGCCCGGTAGGCATGGCCGGCACCAATACGGCCGTATTGGAGGTATCCAGCGTGCCGCCCCTCAACCTGGGGGAAAGACTTAAATTTCTGATGCAGTACCCTTACGGATGTATCGAACAAAGTATTTCGGCGGGCTTCCCGCAATTGTACGTCGACCAATTGCTCGAGCTGGATCCGGAGCGCCAGGAAACTGTCCGGGACAATATCGAAGCCACCTTAGAACGCCTCAAAAAATTCCAGACCGGGCAGGGCGGCTTTGCTTATTGGCCGGGCGGCGCTTCTCCCGATCACTGGTCGACCAGCTACGCGGGCCACTTCATGCTGGAAGCACAGCGCAAAGGGTATCCCCTGCCGGCGGGCATGTTGGATCAGTGGCAAAGTTTCCAGCAAAAAGTATCCCGGATGTGGAATCCCAACCTGGTGGAATACGGCTTCAACAGCCGGCGGGGGGATCAATTGTCGCAGGCCTACCGGCTATTTACGCTGGCGCTGGCGGGCGCGCCTGACCTTGCGGCGATGAACCGCTTACGCGAAAACAACGACCTGACCCTGACGGCTCGTTGGCGACTGGCCGCCGCTTACGCCGTCAACGGCCAAGCGGAAACCGCCAACCAACTCATCGGCGGGCAATCCACCCAGGTGGACGACTACCAGGAAATGGCCTACACCTACGGCTCCAGCCTCCGCGACCGCGCCATGATCCTGGAAACCCTCGTCCTGATGAATGAAAAAGACCGGGCCACCGAGTTGGCGCGGGAAATATCCCAGGCCCTCAACCGCGATTCCTGGTACAGCACCCAGACCACCGCTTTTGCCCTGCTGGCGATGAGCCGCTACGTAGCCGAAAATCCCGTAGCCGATCAGCTCACCTTTACCTACCAAACTTCGGGCAAAGCAGCCGTAAACGCCGGATCCAACACGCCCCTCCTGCAGATCGATTTACCGCTGCAAAGGGGCGGCAACACCTTGCAGCTTACCAATACCAGCGGCGGGCGCCTCTTCACCAGGGTCATTCTACGCGGCCAACCCCTTACCGGAGCCGAACAAGCCCGCGCTAACAACCTCAATGTGCAGGTCAACTACAAAACGATGAATGGCGACCCGCTGGATCCGCAACGCATCACTCAGGGCTCCGACTTTATCGCCGAGGTAACGGTCATTCATCCCGGCAGCCGCAGAACGACTTACCGGGAGATGGCCCTCGCCCAGGTCTTTCCCTCGGGCTGGGAAATCCTCAACACTCGTATGGACGGCTTACAGGCCTATGCTCCCAACAGCCCTGCCGACTATCAGGATATTCGCGACGACCGGGTCCTTACTTTTTTCGACCTCGGCGCCGGACAAAGCCACACCTATCGCGTGCAGCTCAACGCCGCCTACCAGGGCCGCTTTTATTTGCCGGCCGTAAGTTGCGAGGCGATGTACGACAATACCGTAGCGGCACAGCGGCCCGGCCAATGGGTGGAGGTGGTGAGTGGAGCGGATGTATATTGAAGGTAAAGTGTGAGGGACGCCAAATAGTTTTTTCAAAGTCTCAGGTCTTTACGGGCCCAGGCGAACGGAGCAGCCTGTAAAGACCTGAGTTTTTATTGAAACCGCCAACGCGGACCAGCTATTACGCATCCCGCTTCGAGCGCAATGCCGTTTCCAATTCCAGCGGCTCTTCCAGAACGGCGCGCCCCTTTTCGTCTTTAGCGAGAAAGCCGCAAGCCACCTGTGGATCGTGTTCGAAAAATAAGAGATGCCGGTCGGCAAGGGCCGCTTCAATGATGCGTTCCTTTTCCTCCAGCGTATGGAGCGGGCGCACGTCAAAAGCCATAATGTAGGGTAAGCGAAGGTGATGGTGGGAAGGAATAACATCGGCGCAGTAGACTAGCGTTTGCCCCTCGACATCGATGATGGGCGCCATCATGGCCTCGGTGTGCCCGTAAACGAAGCGAAGCTGGATATCCGGCATCCACTCAACATCGTCGGCGGAAGGATGGATAAAGTGTAGTCGACCTGCCTTGCGCAGCGGTTCAAAATTTTCCGGCAGGAAGGAGGGTTTCTCCCGGATGTTGGGATTGATGGCCCAGCGATAGTGGGGCTCGTTGGTCCAGTAGGCAGCGTTGGGAAAGGTTGGCGCCGGCCGGCCGAATTCATCGTATTGTACCGCCCCGCCAACGTGATCGAAGTGCAGATGCGTAAGCAGCACATCGGTAATCGCTTCCGGTGAAATGGCCTGTTTTTCCAGCGAAGCCCGCAGAGATTCCTCGCCATGTGGCTCAAAATGGGAGCGAAATTTTTCTCCTTGCTTATGACCAATGCCGGTGTCGATGAGGATTTTGCGATCCCCCGTTTCCACCAACAGGCACCGCATCGACCAGGTGCATCTGTTTTTTTCGTCCGGCGGATTGAGCTTTTCCCATAACTGGCGGGGCACCAGTCCGAACATGGCGCCACCGTCCAACTTAAAATAACCGTTTTCAACTACGCTTACTTTGGCCATGGCAATTAGAAGTTAATATCGCTTTGTTTTTAAGAACTGTTATGTTTGAGGTATAAGAGCGCCCGGAACACTAACGCGTCCCAAAGCCGATACCTTTTTTGGTAAACCCGCCCAGGCGACGGCGCATATCGGCCATACGGATGGCGGTAACGGCGGCTTCCACTCCCTTATTGCCGTGTTTTCCGCCGGCCCGGTCCCGGGCCTGTTCCTGGGAGTCGGGGGTCAAAATTCCAAATATGAAGGGAATACTGGAAGCGATACTCAGATTGGTCAGCCCGCCGGCTACCGCATTGCTAATATATTCGTTGTGCTTGGTTTCCCCGCGAATGACGCATCCCAGGCAGATCACCGCGTCCAGCTTTTGGCTTCCGGCCAGCATTTTGGCCCCGGCGGGCAACTCAAATGACCCGGGCACCTGCTCGGTGTAAATGTGGTCTTCTTTGGCGCCGTGTTGGATCAGGGTATCGTAGCAGCCTTCGTAAAGGGCATGAGTAATCTCCCGGTTCCATTCCGCCACTACGATGCCGAAAGTCATCTCCCCGGCCGGAGGCAGGTTGTTTTCATCGTATTGCGAGAGGTTTTTTTGCGCACTAGCCATTGGATGGTGTTCGTTAAATGAAAAGGATAATTGTAATCTGCCAACCCAAGATTTGTGAATGAACCCATTGCGGGTTTGGTCTTTGAGTCGAAAATTAGCCATTTTTTGATT
>CAYWHT010000163.1:0-8198 GCA_964458135.1 uncultured Saprospiraceae bacterium
GAAAGAAGAAGAAAGCGCATTCACCACCGCATCCGTAAAAAAGTAGTCGGCACCGCACAGCGGCCGCGGGTCAGCGTTTATCGTAGCAACAAAGCGATCTACGTGCAAGGCATTGATGATCTGAGCGGGCATACCCTCTTTTCGGCCAATTCCCTGGATGATCAGATTTCCAAGGATGTCTCCAGGATCGAGCAGGCCAAGGCCGTTGGTAAGCTGCTGGCCGAACGCGCTAAAGCCGAAAACATCACGAAGGCAAAGTTCGATCGTGGCGGCTATCTCTACCACGGACGCGTCAAGGCCCTGGCCGAAGGCGCCCGCGAAGCCGGGCTCCAATTGTAAAAATCTATAATTCGAATATCAATGGCTAAGAATAGCTCCAATAAAAAGGTCAAAGCTGCGGAAAAAGAACTCAAGGAAAAGTTGGTTGACCTCAACCGCGTCGCCAAGGTCACCAAAGGTGGCCGCACCTTTAGCTTTGCCGCGTTTGTCGTGGTGGGGGTTGGCGTTGGTACGGTGGGTCACGGTTTAGGTTAGGCCCGCGATGTATCGGAAGCCATTTCCAAAGCCGTTGACGACGCCAAGAAAAACCTGGTGCAGTTCAACATCCACAAAGGCACCATTCCGCACGAAGTCAAAGGGAAATACGGCGCCGGAAAAGTGCTGATCAAGCCGGCGGCCGACGGTACCGGCGTGATCGCCGGCGGCGCCATGCGGGCGGTGCTGGAAATCGCAGGGGTGCAAAACGTACTGTCCAAATCCCAGGGTTCCTCCAACCCACACAACGTGGTTAAGGCTACGGTCGACGCGTTGTCCAAGTTGCGCAGCCCCATGGAGGTGGCCCGCCAGCGCGGCATCCGCATGGATAAGCTATTCAATGGTTAAACCGGAGGCGCTGCGATAATTATTCTCGGACGTTTGCCGTTTAAAGTACAAACCTATGGGTAAGGTAAAAATCACACAAATCAAGAGCCTGATCGACCGGCCCCAAAAACAAAAAGCAACTCTCAAAGCGCTTGGGCTGCGAAAGGTCAATCACAGCGTGGTATTGGAGGCTTCGCCCCAGATTACGGGCATGATCAAAAAGATCGCCCACCTCGTAAAAGTCGAAGAGGTCTGATTTTCTATATTTCTCGATAAATTGTCGGGATTTATTGTTATTATTATTTGACAGGACCGGGCGCACTCCACAAAAGCTCGGCCCACGGCAAAAAAAATCGGATAATGGACCTACATAATCTGAAACCGGCAGCGGGATCGGTAAAAAAAGGAAAGCGCATCGCCCGGGGGCACGGCAACGGCCGCGGACGCACCTCCACCCGTGGCCACAAAGGCGCCCAATCGCGCTCCGGCTACAAGATCAAGCGCAACTTCGAAGGGGGGCAAATGCCCCTGCAAATGCGTCTGCCCAAGGTTGGGTTTAAAAACCCCAATCGCAAGGTATACGTGCCGCTTAATCTGGATCGCCTGCAACAGATCGCCGAGAAATACCAGTCGGATAACATCGATCCCGAAATGCTGGTCAAAAACGGCATCGTCAACCAAGGCGCCCGCATCAAAGTACTGGGAAGCGGCGCAATTAAAACTAAGATCAACGTAACGGCCCACGGCTGTTCGGCCTCGGCCAAGGAAGCTATCGAGAAAGTCGGTGGAAGTGTAAACCTCGTATAATCTCGCGGAGCAATGAAAAAGCTTATCGAAACGCTCAAGAATATTTGGAAGATCAAGGAGTTGAGAAATCGCATCCTCTTTACACTTGGTCTATTGTTTGTTTTTCGCTTCGGGTCTTACGTCGTATTGCCGGGAGTCATGCCCGAAGTGCTGAAAAACGCTTCCCAGGGCAATGGCTCCCCTAATGATTTGTTGGGCCTGATTAATGTGTTTACGGGGGGCGCCTTCAGCAACGCCGCCGTATTGGCCCTGGGTATTATGCCCTACATTACGGCTTCCATTATCATTCAATTGCTGGGCTTCGCCGTACCTTATTTTCAGCGTCTGCAGCAGCGGGAAGGAGAGTCCGGACGCAAGAAACTCAACCAGATCACCCGCTTGCTGACTGTAGCGATCACGTTGGTGCAAGGCGGCGGCTATCTGACTTACGTCAACAGCCTCGGAGCAGTCGCCCCGACGGTTGCGCCGGGTATTTTCTGGATATCCAATATTATCATCCTCTCTACGGGTACGGTTTTCGCCATGTGGCTGGGAGAGCGCATCACCGATAAGGGTATCGGCAACGGCGTTTCCCTTCTGATTACGGTAGGCATCATTGCTTCCCTGCCCAATGCATTAGCTTTGGAAGTGGGCGCTCAGTTCGAAGAGAACGGCCCGATCTTTTTGGTCATCGAATTGGCTGCCCTGTTCGCCATCGTCATGGCGACAATCCTGATCGTGCAGGGCGTGCGCCGCATTCCCATCCAGTTCGCCAAACGCATGGTGGGGCGCGGCTCCAACGCCATGCCGGCCTCGGGCGTTCGCGATTACATTCCCCTCAAGGTGAACGCCGCCGGTGTAATGCCGATCATCTTCGCCCAGGCGCTGATGTTCCTGCCCGCTACGGCCGCCCAATTCATCGCCGGTGATCAGAGCGACCTGGCCGCCAACCCGATCTTGCGAGCCTTGAATGATTTCACCTCGGCGCCCTATAATATCGTCTACTTTGTCATGGTGGTGCTTTTCACCTACGTATATACCGCCCTGTTGGTCAACCCGCAGCAGTACGCCGAATACCTGAAGCGCCAAAATGCCTTCATTCCGGGAGTTAAACCCGGAAAGCCAACGGCCGACTTCATCGACGCGGTAACCACCCGCATCACCCTGCCCGGCTCGATATTCCTCGGCCTCATCGCCATTATGCCCGCTTTCGCCGCGGCTATGGGAATCAATATCGGCTTCGCCATGTTCTTCGGCGGCACTTCGCTGCTCATTCTAGTGGCCGTAGTGCTGGACACCTTGCAGCAAATCGAAAGTCACCTGTTGATGCGTCGCTACGATGGTCTGGTTAAATCGGGCCGAATACAGGGACGAAGCCGGGTGCAGGGCATCGGCGCCGGCATGTAGCCCCATCGCAATAGGATAGCGTACACCTTCTTTCGGGGAACCAAAGGCCTAAAAAGGCCGAACCCACGAAAGAAGGTGTTCTAATTTAGAGCTTGTTGAGAGAGAGAGGTTCCATAGATGGTCATTTGCAGGCCAAACAAGGGTAAACTACCAACAAGTTCTTAAACGACAACCCCGCATCGGGGAAGCCGAATCAAAACAATTGCGCAACCCGAGTGGTTTAGCTTAGAGCATTTAAAGCAAGATTACCGAAAGTGATATGATTTTTTACAAAACGGAAGAAGAAATCGAGCTAATCCGGAAAAGTTGCCAGCTGGTCTGTCAGGCTTTAGCCCACGTGGGAAGCATCATCCGGCCGGGAATCAGCGGAGCGGAAATCGACAGCGCGGCCGAAGAGCTGATTCGCGATCACGGGGCTGAACCCGCCTTTAAAGGTTATCGGGGCTTCCCGGCTACGCTCTGCGTATCTGTCAATGAGCAAATCGTACACGGCATCCCGACCAAAAATCAAATCTTTCAGGACGGCGATATCGTTTCCGTAGACTGCGGGGTCTTTATGAATGGGTTTTGCGGGGATTCTGCTTTTACTTTTCCGCTGGGAAATGTAGATGAAAAAGTAATGGAGCTTTGCCGGGTGACCAATTCCGCCCTTTACCTCGCCATCGAAAACGCAGTGGCGGGTAATCGTCTGGGAGACGTGGGCTTTGCCGTGCAGCAGTTCGTAGAAAAAGAATACCATTTCGGCATTGTGCGGGAGTTGGTCGGGCACGGCATCGGGCGAGAACTGCACGAGTCTCCCGAGGTGCCCAATTACGGCAAGCGGGGGCGCGGCATCAAACTCAAGGAAGGCTTGGTCGTGGCCATCGAGCCTATGGTCAATTTAGGCAAAAAGGAAGTGCGCACCAATAAAGACGGTTGGACGGTTATCTCAAAGGATCGTCGCCCTTCGGCGCATTACGAACATTCCGTGGCCATCCGCAAGTCGCAAGCGGATATCCTTTCCGACCACCATATCATCGAGGAATCCATTCGAAAAAATGACGAGGTAAGGGAAGTCGGCCTCAAGTCCGTTGACGCCTGATCGGCGACAAGAAAAAAGCCCAAATTATTTTTTACCCTGGAAATTGGGTAAAAAGCGTCAATTTCCTTATCTTTGCCCTCCGAAATTCGAACTATGGCCAAGAAAAACTTAATAAAACAAGACGGTATTATCGAAGAGGCCTTGTCTAACGCCATGTTCCGGGTTCGTCTGGAAAATGATCATACGATCGTGGCAACTATTTCGGGAAAGATGCGGATGAATTATATCCGGATTTTGCCAGGTGACAAAGTAGCTGTTGAAATGTCTCCTTACGATCTGTCCCGTGGGCGGATTATTTATCGCTATAAATAAAATTATTACGGTAATGAAAGTAAGAACTTCCGTTAAGAAACGCTCTGCCGATTGCAAGATTGTCAGAAGAAAAGGAAAAATCTACATTATCAATAAAAAGAACCCCAAATTCAAGCAACGTCAGGGTTAATTCAAACTTTTAAATTGACTAGCAGATGGCTCGTATTGCAGGCGTAGATTTGCCAAAAAATAAGCGCGGCGTAGTTGCGCTCACCTATATCTTCGGCATCGGAAAATCCAGAGCACGGGAAATTCTGACCAAAGCCGATATCGATGAGAGTATCAAAACCGATGATTGGACGGATGAAAACATTCGCTCCATCGGCAACATTGTGACCAACGAGTACAATGTGGAAGGGGCATTGCGCTCCGAGGTGCAGATGAATGTCAAGCGGCTGATGGACATCGGATGCGTGCGGGGCCTGCGCCACCGCCGTGGATTGCCGGTTCGCGGGCAACGAACCCGAACCAACGCCCGCACCCGTAAAGGAAAACGTAAAACGGTCGCCAATAAAAAGAAAGCACCGAAGTAAGAAGCTGCAGCGCTATGCCCTCGCGGCATAGCCACCGGGAACATCTTCCAATAATATATTAATCCAGGATAATGGCAAAAGGAAAAGGAAAAGGAGCGGCAAAATCCAAGAAGGCCAGAAAACTTAATATAAAGGTCGATTCTAACGGCCTTGCCTACATTCAAGCTTCCTTCAACAATATTATCATAACGTTGACCAACCAGCAAGGGCAGGTTATATCCTGGGCTTCGGCCGGGAAAGCCGGTTTTCGGGGTTCGAAGAAGAATACGCCTTACGCAGCTCAGGTAGCCGCCAACGAGGCGGCGCGCGTCGCTTACGAAGCGGGCATGCGGATGGCGGAAGTGCACGTAAAAGGACCGGGCTCCGGCCGCGAAGCAGCCATTCGCGCCCTGGATGTGGCCGGCATCAAGGTTACTAAAATCCTCGACGTTACCCCGGTGCCCCACAATGGCTGCCGGCCGCCCAAAAGAAGAAGGGTCTAACCACTAAAAATTTAATCACTCCAACATGGCGAGATATACCGGACCAAAGACTAAAAAGTCCCGGGCTTTTGGCGAGTCCATCCACGGATACGACAAGTATTTCGAGAAAAAAAAGTATCCCCCCGGGCAACACGGTAATACGAGAAGAAGAAGGCAAAAGTCAGACTACGCCCTGCAGCTGATGGAAAAGCAAAAGGCCAAGTATACCTATGGCGTCCTGGAGCGGCAGTTCCGCCGGATGTTCGAAAACGCCAACCGCAGTAAAAAGGGGGTTACCGGTGAAGTGCTCCTGCAGTTTCTGGAAGCTCGCCTGGATAATACGGTATACCGCCTGGGCCTGGCGCCCACCCGCCGCGCGGCTCGTCAATTGGTTACGCACAAGCATATTCTGGTCAATAAGGTCATTAACAACGTTCCGTCTATGCAATTGCGCCCCGGTGACATCATCACCGTACGTGGCAAATCCCAAGGATTGACGACGGTCAAGGACAGCGTGAGCAGCAGATCTTCCGAAGTGCGCAAATATCCCTGGCTGGAGTTTAGCCCAGATAAAATGCAGGGCGTATTCCTCGAATACCCGGAAAGAGATCAAATTCCAGAAAAAATCAACGAACAGCTGATTGTCGAACTTTATTCGAAATAAGAACCTGTGCAGATTCCGCCCAAGCGCCCAC
This sequence comes from uncultured Saprospiraceae bacterium, assembly GCA_964458135.1. GTDB lineage: Bacteria > Bacteroidota > Bacteroidia > Chitinophagales > Saprospiraceae > CAYWHT01. The sequence goes on from CAYWHT010000163.1 coordinate 6,137, forward strand.
TAAGCCGCCGGAATCTGCTTCACCTTTTCCCAATTCCTGCCCGGTCTCTTGTTTGACTTGGGGCGGGATTTCTAGCATGTAGAAGGCAAGCGAAGATGAGCCGCTGAAGCGCTCCAAAATCACCATCTCACTCCACTCAAAGCTTAAAAGCGTATGAGCATACTAAATTTTCAGAAGCCCGATAAAATCGTCATGCAAAAGTCCAACGATTTTGAGGGGCTTTTTGAATTTAAACCACTTGAGCCGGGCTTTGGTCAAACGGTGGGCAATTCCCTGCGCCGGGTATTGCTTTCTTCCCTGGAAGGATTTGCCATTTCCGCCGTTCGTATTGCGGGGGTAGAACACGAATTCGCGACTATCCGCGGCGTAGTGGAAGATGTCGTGGAAATTATCCTCAACCTGAAACAGGTACGGTTAAAACAAGTGATTAGTGATGAGGATATCAATAACGAAAAAATTTATCTGACCGTAACCGGAAAAGAAGAGTTCCGTGCCGGAGATATCGAGGATCATACCAACGTATTTAAGGTGATGAATCCCGATCAGCTCATCTGCACCATGGAACCCTTCGTCAACCTGGAAATGGAACTTACCGTGAGCAAAGGGCGCGGATACGTGCCCGCCGATGAAAACCTGCCAAAAGATGCCCCCATCGGGGTCATTCCCGTCGACGCCATCTACACGCCCATCAAAAACGTAGCTTACCGGGTGGAAAATACCCGCGTCGGGCAACGTACCGACTACGAAAAGCTGAGCATCGACGTCATCACCGACGGCACCATTCATCCGGAAGAAGCCATCAAAGATGCTTCCCGCATCCTGATCCAGCACCTGATGCTGATCACCGATGAAAATATCACCTTCGATGACCCCGGCGGCGGCGAAGAGAATATCGTCGATGAACACATCCTGCACATGCGGAAGCTGCTGAAAACCTCGCTGGAGGATCTCGATCTCTCGGTGCGGGCCTATAACTGCCTGAAAGCCGCAAAAATCAACACCCTCGCCGAACTCGTGAAATACGATACCCACGAGCTGCTTAAGTTCCGGAACTTCGGTAAGAAATCCCTCGTAGAAATCGAAGAACTGCTGCAAGAGAAAGGCCTGACCTTCGGGATGGACCTTTCCAAGTACAAGCTCGAAGAAGATTAAATGCGACGACGTCCAAGGGCCCTCTTCAATCCTTGACAAGCTCTTATTAGTCAAACTGCAATAACCTTTGGAAAAAAGCCGATTCGGTATTTCCACCGGCCGCTGACCAAAAGTGTTGCGAAGTAAATCCATGTCATGAGGCACAACAAAGCTTTTAACCACCTCAAGCGTAAATCCGGCCACCGGAAAGCCACGCTAAGCAACATGAGCATCGCGTTGATCACGCATAAGCGCATCAATACCACCCTGGCAAAAGCCAAAGCGCTGCGCCGTTTCCTGGAGCCCCTGGTTACTAAGGCCAAGACGAATAATATGCACTCCCGGCGCGTCGTTTTCAGCTACCTGCAGAATAAAGAAGCTATTAAGGAGCTGTTCGGCCCCGTAGCCGACAGGGTGGGCAACCGCCCGGGGGGGTACCTGCGCATCATCAAAACCGGATTCCGGAAAAGCGATGGCGCCGAAATGGCAATGATTGAATTCGTGGACTTCAACGACACCTATTCCGTCGAAAAGCAAGATGGGGGTCGCGGACGCCGTCGCCGCACGAGAAGAGGCAGTGGGGGAGGACAGTCCACCGGCGCCGCCTCTACGGAAAAAAAGCCCACGAATAAAGAGGAAGAACCGGGAGCCGAAGAGGAAGAATAAGGCAAGAAAACGGCAAACCCCCAACAAGCTCTTAGCTGGACTTTCGGCATTTACGCTACCGCTGCGAGCAGCGCCCGCTCGAGCTAGTGCCGAAGCCACTAGTACACTGTGTAATAAGTAATTTTGCGCTTTGGCAGTGTCTTTTGCCGAAAGGCTGCGTTGCTCATCAGTCTCGTAGCTACGGCTATGCTCCTTCTTCGCGCCTTGCCTTTCGCCAAAATACCCCTCCCAAAACATCAAAGAACTTATTACACAGTGTACTAGC
>CAYWHT010000164.1:0-2774 GCA_964458135.1 uncultured Saprospiraceae bacterium
TATTACCCTCCCCAGAGCTACGCCGATGACGATTACACCGCGGAAGAGAGGACGCGCGGCATCCCCCAGGAGTACGGCGACCAGCCGCGCCGCCGCTCCGGATTTGGCACGCCCATCCCTCAAACCGGAAACTACCGCGGTTACGATCAGCAAAACGACCAGCAAATGCGGGATCCCTTTTCCCCAGAGGCCGAGCAAGATCGTCAAACCGACTACTCGCGCAACCGGCCACAATCTTACGACGCCTACCCCACCGGCAATCCAAACCGGCGTTCAGTGCACCGGGTCAAAGAAGGGGAAAACCTCAAATCGATTGCTCGCCGCTACAACACCAGCGTCGAGCGGTTGCGGCGTATTAATAACATGGACAAGAATGAAGTGGTGATTCCCTTTCAGAAGATCTACATCGAATAACTAAGGGCTTTCCTACCGCGCTATCGATTCTTTCCCGGGAGAACTATCCCGGGTCTTAACTTTGTTATATCGGTATATTAGCGCATCTTTACTATTATGGTACTGCTACTCGTATTTTTTTTAATATCCATTATCTTTTCTTTTTTATGCTCGGTTTGGGAGGCGGTTTTTTTGAGTCTACCCCCCTCCTACGTCGAAATGAAACAGAAAGAAGGCAACCGGGTGGGGCGCCTGCTTAAACAATTTAAGGACAACGTAGACCGCCCCCTGTCGGCCATACTCACCCTGAACACCATTGCCCACACAGTGGGTGCGATGGGCGTGGGCATGCAAGCCGAAAAGGTATTCGGTCACTCCGACTTGTACATTGCCGATTACCGCTTGCCCTTTACTACCGAAGCGGTCATCGGCGCGGTGCTGACCCTGGCCATTTTGATTTTCTCCGAAATCATCCCCAAAACCATCGGCGCCAATTACTGGAAGGCGCTAACCAATTTTACGGTTACCTCTCTGAATTTCATCGTTTATGCTTTATACCCCCTGGTTTGGTTAAGCCAAATTCTTACCAAGATCCTTAAAAAAGACAAAGAAAGAAGTGTCTTCAGCCGCGCCGAATTTACGGCGATGGCCGAAATTGGGGAAAAGGAGGGCATCTTTCGGCAAGAAGAATCCAAGATCATCCGCAACCTGCTGCGCTTCAATACGATCCAGGCTAAAGATATTATGACTCCCCGCACGGTGGTTAAGGTTGCCAGCGAGGCGACTACCGTGCGCGTGTTCTACGAAGAAAACCGCAACCTGCGATTTTCCCGCATCCCCATTTTTCGCGATAGCAAAGACCATATCAACGGCTTCGTGCTCAAGGATGAGATCCTTTCCAACTTGGTCAACGGGCAGGATGATGTTCAGCTTAAAGATATCCGGCGGGAAATCATGATCGTCAACGAACAGTTCCCCTTGCCGGAACTATTTAACAAACTCATGGAAAGAAGGGAACACATCGCGCTGGTGGTCGATGAATTCGGCGGGATGGCGGGCATCGTCACGATGGAAGACGTCATCGAAACCCTGCTGGGCATGGAAATCGTAGATGAGCTCGACAATATCGAAGACATGCAACTCTTGGCCCGCAAAAATTGGGAGCGCCGGGCGCGCAGCCTCGGGTTGCTCGAAGAGGCGGAAGAAGAGAACAAAAACCGCCATTAACGGCGCTTGCGGCTTTTGCGTTGTTGCTGCTGATCTTGTTTCTGCTCTTGCAGCTTTTGCTGTTGCTCTTTCATGGCCGCTTCCAGGCGCTGAGAGAATCCACCTTTTTTCTTGGGCTTCTTGCGGTACGCCTCCAATTCCTTTTTGATCTTTTCCTGATCAATGATATAATTTTTGGTGACGATGGTCTGGGCGATATTGATGAGGTTGCTAAACAACAGATACGCCGTCAGACCGGAAGCGAAGCTGTTGAAAAAGCCCAGCAAAAACAGTGGCATCAAATACTGCATGTACTTCATGGCCGGATTGGCCGACATGTCCATGTGCCGCGTATTGTAGTAGGTGTAGATCAAAGTAGTTACGGCCCAAAGCAATGTGAACAAACTCAGGTGCGCCCCAAACCCGAACGGAATTTCAAAGGGCAACTTGATAAAGGCGTCGTAGGAAGACAAGTCATTAGCCCACAGAAAACCGGCTTGCCGGAATTCGATCGAGGCCGGGAAGAAGCGGTACAGCGCAATCCAAATAGGCATTTGCAGCACCATGGGCAGGCAACCGCCCAGCGGATTAACGCCGAATTCCCGGTATATTTTCATCTGCTCCATCTGCTGCTTTTGCGGCTCATCCTTGAACTTATCCTTCAATCCTTCCAGCTGGGGCTTCAATGCCCCCATTTTGGATTGGGAATAGAGCATGCGGTAGGTGAGCGGATAAAGCAGGAGCTTTACGATGAGGGTCAAGGCCAGAATGACGAGTCCCGGGCTGGCAATGACGTTGAGCAGGGTGGTGAAAATCGGGCGGATGACCCAGCGGTTGATCGTGCCGAAAATGCTCCAACCAAAGGGAATGATATCCTGCAGACCGTGCCCCATGGCGTAGAGCCGGTCGAATTCGTTAGGACCGATATACATCTCCATGGCGAAGGTTTCTTTTTCGCCACGGGTGTAGGGAATGGTAATTTTAGACTCCGCCCGCTTGAGGTCCGTTCGGTCGTCCTCTAATACATCGATTTCCAGGACGGCCGAGCTGAAGGCGTCTTCCGCAATCAGCGAGCTGTTAAAAAACTGGTTGGCGTTGGCTATCCACTTGACGGGCCGGTCGTTGAGCTCCTCGGTGTCGTCTTGTGCGATGCCGAGCTCGACCGAGGAGAGTCG
>CAYWHT010000164.1:2784-4357 GCA_964458135.1 uncultured Saprospiraceae bacterium
GTCGTCAGAGGTGCACGAACAATAATCGGGATCTTCGTCGGCCGGTTTGAAATAAATAGTTGAGTAACGCGACTCAAAATTGGTGTTTTTCTCGATGCGATCGAGGTAATTGAGCCAGGTCAGTTGAATATTCTCGGTATTTCCGGCCAAGACGTGGTTGAGCCCGTCCAGCACGACATCGTACTTGAGTTGATAACTATGGGGGCGCAGGGTATAGCTTTGTTCGAAATACCGGCCATCACCGGCGGGCGCCCGGAACAGAATGGTGGAATCGCGCAATTCGGTCTCAAAAAACAGATCGGCCGTATTGACGCCCCCGCTGGGCAAATTGGCGATGGGCAGAAAGTATTCAAAGCGGTTTTTTTCATCCGCCAGCAGTTTCAGCGGGAGTTTTTGGTCTTTCCGGTTTTCGTCCTCCACCACTTTATGGTGTTTCTTCAACAACACCTCCGTTATTCTCCCTCCCTTGTTGGTGAAAGTTACCCGCATCAGATCGTTTTCCAACGTATGGGTTTCCTCCACGCCGGTAGCGGCGCCGGCGAAAGGACCAAAGGCCCCCGCCATTTGCTGGTTGCGCAGCGAATCGGTTACCGTGGTATCCGCCGGCGCAGGAGAAGCCGAACGGAAAGTATCCGCAGCGGCGCGCAGGCCAGTATCCGGTTGCTGCACCGCCGCAAGGGAATCACGACGCGCCTGCGCAGCTTCCTGCTCTTCGGGAGCGGGGCGAATAAATTGCTGCCAAACAATAAAGAGAATAAATATAAGGGTTAAACCAATTATGGTATTTCTATCCATCAAGTCTCATTTTTCCTTGCTTTCCCAATTTTTGGAAAAAAGCACCGCAAAGGTAAAACTTTATAAATGGTCCGGGGCAAACTTTAGATGATTATTGCTTTGCGCTAGACGTATGCTTTCTGTGAACGAAGCCTACTTGAAAAACAAACTCTTGGCAAAATGTTCGCGCGAACTCGTTAGTGCTTTGCATGAAATCTTCCGGGCGCATCCGCCTTTTCTCCGTATACCGCTTGGCCCTCACGCCCGGGGTAAGCGGCCAGGCCGGCCTCCAGGCAGTCCATTGCATTTTCCAGGGCTGCTTGGTTGCGCACGAAGGCGATGCGCACCTCCCGGGTTCCGCGACCGGGTGAAGCGTAGAAGGCGCTGCCCGGCGAGAGCATGACGGTGGCCTTATGGTGAGCAAACTCCCCTAGTAACCAAGTGCAGAAGCGATCCGCATCGTCAACCGGCAAGCGGGCAAAACAATAAAAGGCGCCTCCCGGCAGATAGGATTGTACGCCGGGCATCGCGCTCAGGCGCCGGTATACCAGCCGGCGCCGGCGGTCGTACTCCTCCACCACTTGTGGCAAATAAGTTTGATCGGCCTCCAGCATGGCTTCCGCCAACATTTGCCCCATCACCGGAGGACTCAGGCGGAGTTTGCCGTAAGCCTCCAGCGCTTGCAGTATTGCATAGTTTCGGCTGGCCACCGATCCCACCCTGGCGCCGCAAGCACTGTAGCGCTTGGATACCGAATCGATGACGACCACCTGTTCCTCCAGCCCGGGCAAGCTAAGGG
>CAYWHT010000164.1:4367-8191 GCA_964458135.1 uncultured Saprospiraceae bacterium
GGGCGCAGGTAAAGGATTGATCGTCGTAGCAGAACTCGCGGTAGACTTCATCCACGAATAAAAACAGATCGTGTTTGCGAACCAGCGCTGCCAGATCTTCCAAGGCTCGCCGCGTGTAGAGCCTGCCGGTAGGGTTGCCGGGGTTGTTGATCAAGATGGCTTTGGTGCGTGGGCTGATCAAGGCTTCGAGCGCTTCGGCCGACGGCAGGGCAAAAGCTTCCTCCAGATAGGAAGTGGCCGCCACGATTTTGACGCCCGCAATTTGGGCAAAGCCCGTATAATTGGCGTAGAAGGGCTCGGGCGCGATGACTTCTTCACCGGGATTGAGGCCGGCCAGAAACAACAGTTGAAGGGCCTCGGAAGCCCCCGTGGTTATGATCACCTGGGAGGGATCGAGCTGAACGCCGAAACGGCCGTAATACCCGGCCAGCTTTGTACGATAGGAAGACAGTCCGGCAGCCGGGCCGTAGGCCAGTACATCGAGGGGGGCCTCCCGCAAGCTTTGCAGGGCGGCCGGCGGGGTCGGTATATCGGGCTGACCGATATTGAGGTGGTGTACGGTCAAGCCCCGGTGTTTGGCTTCTTCGGCCAGCGGAACTAGCTTGCGAAAGGGCGATGCCGGGATCTTGCCGGAACGTTCGGACGGCTTTGGCATGAGCGATTTTTTTACATACGCGCCGGGAACCCCCGACAATGCAAAAATCCGAAGAAGTCCGAATATATGCTAATTCTTTCGTAGCCGAATTGGATGGCGAGTAATATTTATCCCCTCGCGCCGGGCCTATCGGGGGCCGAATGATCCGGTCAATCCAAACTAATGGGGTCAAAAGATTCGAAAGCCGATGCCGGCGCCGAATCGGGGGCTTTGATTTCCGTGATCTGGCGCTGCCCGCGATCGCCCGATAGCATGATGTCTCCGTATCGTTGGTAATCGCGCCAGGGCGTACTCAATGCCGGGAGGCTATCCTGCCGGTTGCGGAAGTAATCCCATTGGCTGACCAGATAGGTTTCCGGATCGACGTATACGTGGTATTTATTTTGCGGCGTGCTGCCCACCTGGTCGAACGTCAACTCCAGCAACTCGGCCGGCGCCCCCGACTGGGTAGTGTCGCGCCCCAGGTAGCGGAGGGTTACCCCGGAGTCTTTGAGTTTGAAGGGCATCACCAGCCAGTAGGAATCATTGATCCAGATATTTTTACCCCGCTGCACGTATTTTTGTAAGGAATCGGCTTGGGTAACGGTTTCGCCCTCCTGCTGCACTTTGCCGGTATTTTCCCGCAGATCGATCAGGTAGATCCGGTTGTCGTTGGGGGATTCGATACGCACTTTTCCCGCGGCTTTATCCCAGAGGAGCGAACGGAAGCCGAAAAAATTCCAGTGCAGGTAGCGCGTGGCGTCCCAGGCTTTGCGCCCTCCCATTGCCTGCATGACGGAATCCGCCAGGCGAATGGCCTGAGCATCCGAAGCTTCGGCATGGAAGCCCGGCGCCGGGGGGTTCTCCGGTTCCTCCGAGGCGGAAGAGCTATTTTGTTCTTGGGCGGGCTGGCAGCTAAAGAGCAACAGCAAAGGGAAGAGCAGCAACAAATAATAATTCTTCATAAAGCGATTAGATTGGCAATAAATGGGTTTTAGGGAGATGAGGAGCAGGTTTTCAGCCGGTTAGCCCGGATCCTTACCTCCCTGTAAATAATCCTGGTAATCGGCTAGCTCCTGCCACTTACCCGCGGCGGCCAGTTCGGCCTGGCGCGGCCAGGTGGAGGGGTCGGCCAGCCGGTATCGATCTCCGGCTTCCGCCAGGATTTCGCTCAGGCGTTCGGGCTTGGTCTGGCTCAGGAGCGTCCAGTTGGTGATGCCCGCGTCTTTGAGCAGTTGCTCTATTTTGGGTCCTACGCCTTCGACGACGCGCAGGTTTTCGGGATCGGCGGAGAAGCCGAGCATGCGGGCGGCCATTTTTTCCACCTTAGCGGGCGAGGGATTGTCTTCCGGATTCAGCGCGTTGGAATTGGCTACTTTTTGAAAGGCGATGAGGTCTCGCCATTGACCATCCTCGGCCAGGCGGGCTTGCTGCGGCCAACTGGACGGATCGTGGATGCGGTAGTTGGGATTGGCCTGGGTCAGCAGTTGACGCAAATCCTCCGGGGATTGGCTGGCGAGGGCCGCCCAGGAATCGACGCCCTTTTCCTTGAGCACCGATTCGATTTTTGGTCCGATGCCTTCCACGATCTGTAAGTTATCCCGCCCAAAGATGGCCGCAAAATCGGGCAACGCGCCACTGCTTGCCACCGCTTTACCGATTTGCTGGCCGGTGATCAAGGGCTCGGGATCAATGCCGGCTTGTTCCAGTTTGCTTTTCAAGATCCGCACATCGCCCTCCAGGGAATTGATGGAAGAGCGCAGCGCTTGGTTGTCTTTTTTCAATTCGTCGTAATCGTATTTGAGGCTAGCCAATTCCGTTTTGGATTGGTTGAGCTCGCTGTGGATTTGTTGTTTTTCCGATTCCAGTTGCCGGGCTTTATCGCGGTAGGCATGCCATATCCAGTAGCCGAGGAGCAGTCCTAAAAGCAAGGGGATGAGCATGGCCAGCAGGAGGAACCAGAAGCACTCCAGGCCAAAAGGGGCTTGCAATAACAAAGATGATGTAGGCATGATCAGTTGGTTTTATCGTCATCGGCCGCTGCGGGCAGCAACCGCAGCTCGACGCGCCGGTTTTCCCGCTTGCCGGCCTCCGTATCGTTAGAGGCGACGGGCTGCGTTTCGCCCCGGGCGTATACTTCGATTTGTTCGCGGGACACCCCGTAACCGACCAGCACCTCCCGGATACGCTCCGCCCGGCGACGACTTAACGCCCGGTTATAAGCGCTGGAGCCTACGTTGTCCGCGTGCCCGGTAAGGGCTATCCCCTCCCCGCTTTCGGTAACTTGGGCGGCGAGTTCTTCCAAATAGGTTTCCACTTTGGGATTGGTGATGCGTTCGGTGGAGTTGTAGGGAAAGCGAATGATGATCCGGTCGGGCAATTCTTCTACCGACTCCACTATTTCGACTTCCGGCGCAATGAGGCGAAAATCTACGCCCCGAAAGTATCCGGTGCGCGGATCATCCTGCGGTTCGATTAATCGGGCCCGTAGCTGAATGCGTTCTTCTTCCAGCCCGAGATTCAGTAGCTGTCGCACCCTGGCCGCGCGAGCCAGGCCAATATTTTCGGCGCCCGCGGGCGGGGTTTCCTGATCGTAATAGAGGCCCGTGACCTCCAGGGATTGATCCTCCCCCAATCGCGATTGTAATCGCTCCTTTTCTGCTTCGAAGGAGGGGCCGGGGTAGGGCTCGGGATCCGACCAGCGGAAGTTGATGGCGTAGCGCCGGCTGTCCTGCGCGCCATTCTCTTCATCAACCGCGCCGACACCCGCCGGAGCGGCGGAAGCCGCGCCACATTCCACACAAAGTTCCCGCGAACACTGCTGAAACAATAAAAGAACGTACAACACCCATAGGGCGAGGATCGACAATACTTTGAGGTAGTTTGGCATGGGTGGATGGATTAATCAGAATCCCCACCAAATATAGGATTTATCCGGATAGATTATAGCCTGCCAAACCAAAATTTGTGAATTCTGACTTAACGGACTTTAAAATAACCACTGCCCGCTTTCATCCAAAAAGGCATGATTATTGCGCGCCTTTCGGCGAAAGATAAAACTTAAATCGCCTGGATTTGATTATATTTGCAGGATTGTGAAATTTGCATCCGCTTCCGGAAATATCTACCAAAGACAAAACAACAAATTAGCGTATGTTCGAAAGCCTGAGTGACCGTCTAGAAGGGGCTT
>CAYWHT010000165.1:0-8110 GCA_964458135.1 uncultured Saprospiraceae bacterium
CCTTTCGAAGAGTTTCGTTCTCTATCTCTTCGCCTCAGTGTCAATGAACTTTTTGGGCTTTGCCGGCAAAGGCCAACGCCGCCCAAGTATCTTTAAGTAAAAACTTAATGCTAAGAATTTGTAAACCGTTTATTAACGGCGGGAATGCAAAGTTAAATTTTTTGAGCGATCTTTCAAAGATTTTCGCAACATTTTATTCACACTCGCGTAGCGAGTTTTGAACACTTGCTAACATTTTTTTCCACAGCCTCTATTGCCTTCCATTGAAAGCGCGTGCAAAGATAGCTTTTAACTTTTAAACGCCAAAAAAAATTGGAGTTCTTTTTTTTGATTTCAACTTGCACCCGGTGCTTTTCCCAGGCGGATTGCAAAAGTACCACTTCTCTTTAAACTGCCAAACAACTTGCCGATTTTTTCATTAAAAACTATGGACCGCCTTACGGCTCAAGAATGCCGGCCATCGTCTAAAGGGAAGTCCTAACAAAACGCCTATTTTTACGGCGGTCATCGAATAAAAAACAGATAATGAAAAAACACAACTTTAGCGCCGGACCGGCCATACTCCCGGATTCCGTTATAGAGCAAGCCGCCGGGGCTGCCCGTGATTTGAACGGCATTGGATTATCCGTACTGGAAATTTCGCACCGCAGCCCGGAGTTCAAATCCGTCATGGAAGAAGCCACTACCCTGGTCAGGGAGATCCTGAACGTGCCTCCCACCCACGAAATTTTGTTTTTGACCGGCGGGGCCAGCTCCCAGTTTTTTATGACCGCTATGAACTTGCTCGACGAGGAGAGTACGGCAGCTTATCTGGACACGGGTAGTTGGTCGGCCAAAGCCATCAAAGAGGCGCGTAAATTTGGACCGGTAGAGGTGCTAGCTTCGTCCCGAGCGGAAAACTACACTTACATTCCCAAGCAATATACGGTTCCGGATGCCGCGCGCTATCTGCACCTGACCAGTAACAACACCATCTTCGGCACCCAGTACCAACACTGGCCCGAAACGGAAGTCCCCTTCGTCTGCGACATGTCTTCCGACATTTTCAGCCGCCCGATTGACGTCAGCCGGTTCGATCTCATCTACGCCGGCGCCCAAAAAAACCTGGGCCCCGCCGGAACCACCCTGGTCATCGTCAAGCGGGATGCACTGGGAAAAGTAAATCGCGACATTCCCACCATGCTGGATTACCGCACCCAGATCGAAAAAGGCTCCGCCTTTAATACGCCTCCGGTATTTCCCATCTACGTTTCCATGCTCACCCTGCGCTGGATCAAAGCCAATAACGGCCTGGAAACGATGCAAAGCAGGGCGCGGGAACGGGCGCAAATGATTTACGGGGAAATTGACCGCAACCCCCTATTCCGGGGTACTACCGCCGTGGAAGACCGTTCCGTCATGAACGCCACCTTCCGTATGGCGGAAGGCAAGGAGGAGCTGGAATCCGCCTTTTTGGAAGCCTGCCGGGAAGCCGGATGCGTCGGCATCAAAGGGCACCGATCGGTGGGTGGTTTCCGGGCATCGATGTACAATGCGCTGCCCAAGGAAAGCGTGCAGGTGCTGGTGGATTTGATGCGGGAGTTTGCCCGCGAGAAAGGTTGAGGGATGCTCTATTGTAGAACTAGTGTTAAAAAATCTTTAGCGATGAGAGATTAATAAGTGTCGTGTTTAGATAGGCTAGCGATTTTTTCTTTAGCCAGTTCCCGCCCTTAGCAGCGCTAAGGGCGGCGGTTCTTTAACGCGAAATAAAAGAAAAAGCGCTCCTAGAAAACCGACCGTTATTGATTGCTCATCGCTTAGCGACAGCCGCGTATCCGCACCTCAAAACGACACCTATGCCGGCCAAGTCCAAGACCATCTATCTGTCCGTTGGGGATATACAGCTCCCCCTAAAAATTTACCGGGAGCGCCGCCGCGGCGCGCGGGCCAGCCTCGGCCGGGAAGCGCTGTTGCTGCGGTTGCCCGCGGGTTTCAGTAGCCGTCAAGAGGCGGAAAGCATTGAATGGGCCCGTAAATGGATTGAGAAGCAAGCGGGCCAAAACGAACAATTACTCCAGCGTTTCCGCAAACGCCAATACCTGGACGGAGACCTCCTAGAGGTCGGCGACCGTCAATACCGGCTAAGGATAGAGGCTTCGGAGCGCGCCACCCACGCCGCCCGACTCGAGAACGGCGTCATCACCCTGCGCCTTAGCGCGCAGTCGCCCCTTCCGGAGCGCCAAAAAAGCATCCGGACCCTGCTCAGCCGGGTAATCGCCCAGGATTTTCTTCCCAGCATTTCCCGGCGGGTCCACACCCTCAATGAACGATATTTTGGCGAACCCATCGGTCGCATCCGGCTAAAGTACAACCACAGCAATTGGGGGAGCTGCTCGGGCAAAAACAACATCAATCTATCCACGCGCTTGCTCTTCGCCCCGCCGGAGGTTATCGACTACGTGATCATCCACGAACTGGCGCACCTCATCGAAATGAATCACTCGCCAAAATTCTGGCGAATCATCGGGGAGATCGATCCCCACTACCGGGAGAAGGAAAAATGGTTGAAAGCGAATGGAAGTCAGTGCGACTTTTGATGGCGGCCATCCACCGCTATTAGAAGTTTGAAAAAGAGGAGGCTTGAAAGGAAGAATTCCGGTGGGCTAGGGGGGGAGCTTGGCGCTATCGCGACTCGTTGTAGCCGGCCGGGTCAGGATTTTAAATCCTGACCCGGCGGGCTATAGTTGCGTTAAAATAACCGGGTTGGCGCTCCGCGGCAGCAACTTTTCGATCGCGAGCATTGACATGCTTATTGGAGCGCATTGAGGCCGGAATTGTTGGATGTTATTCCGCGACGACTTCGAAGTTTACCTGTACTCGAACTTCCGGGTGCAGATCCAAGGTAGCGGAATAGTCGCCCAGGTTTTTCACTTCATCGGCAATTTCGATTTTGCGGCGATCGACTTCAACGTCCAGTTGTTCTTTAAGGGCGTTGGCGATTTGTACGTTGGTGACGCTACCGAAGATTTTACCGCTGGTGCCGGCTTTGGCGCCGATTTTGAGCACTTTGCCTTCCACTTTTTCGGCCACGGCCTGGTATTCGGCCAGCCTGGCGGCTTCTTCCTCGGCTTCCTTCTTTTTGATATCGTCAAGTTTTTCCCGGTTGGCGGCATTGGCCACAATGGCGAAGCCCTGGGGAATCAGGTAATTGCGCCCGTAACCATCCTTTACTTTGACGATGGTATGCTTTTCCCCCACCTTCTCGACATCTTTAAGCAGAATAATTTCCATGATGGTTGAATTTCTGAAATTTTACTTTAAAAGGTCGGTTACGTACGGCAACATGGCCAGATGGCGGGCCCTCTTGATGGCGCCGGCTACTTTACGCTGGTATTTCAGCGAATTACCCGTGATGCGCCGGGGAAGGATTTTGCCCTGCTCATTGACAAATTGCATGAGAAAGTCAGGGTCTTTGTAATCGATATGCTTGATGCCAAAACGCTTAAAGCGGCAATATTTCTGACGTTTTTGGCCGATTTTAGGATTGCTGAGGAATTTAATATCGTCTCTGGATGCCATGATCTTTTGCTTTTAGGTTTGGATGAAAATGGAAGCCCCGTTGCAACTAGCCCTCGCCGTCTTTTTTTTCAGCTTTTTCGCCTTTTTCAGCTTTTTCGCCTTTCTGCTCGCCTGCCGGGCTGCCGGGCGCCTTTTCTTTTTCTTGGCGGCGGGACTGCCCGCGGGAGTCTCCGTCTTGTTGGCGGCGCCCTCCTCCGGAACGGGAATCGCGTTGCTTGCGGCCTTCCTGGTTTTTGGGCTTTTTCTTTTTGATGGTGCCGATTTTACCTTCGCGCTTGTCCTGATTGTACTGGATACCGTATTTGTCCAGCTTAACGGTTAGAAAGCGGATGATGCGCTCGTCGCGGCGCAAAGCCAACTCCAGCACCTCGTAAATCACTTCGCCCTGAGGCGCTTTAAATTCGATGCAATAATAAACCCCGGAGGTTCGCTTATTGATCGGATAAGCCAATTGACGCAGCCCCATTTCATCGATATGAACGATCTCGCATTTTTCTTTTTCCAGCAGATCGACATATGTCTGAGCTGTCGCTTTGATTTCTTCCCCCGACAGCACTGGGTCTACGATAAACGTTACTTCGTATTGTTTCATCGGATCAGACATATTAGTTTTAAAAAAGCGGCTGCAAAGATAGGATAATTATCGGAATTGTGGGCAATTCTTTATAACAAAGTTGGCGAGCGATTGCTTTCGAGCGTTCTTAGCCCCTACTCTTTGACCGCTATGGTCATATCCTTATCGTAGTCTCCCTGGATGACGGGAGATTGCCGGTTGCCGGTGTACCGGCGTACGTTTTGGTGGACGAACCGGTACAGTTCGCTTACCGTCACTACGCGATCCCGGTCGACATCCGCCTCTCCTTTCATGCCGCGGATCAGGAAGTGACTAAAGACGCCCTGCCGCAAGCCGCTGGATTCGAGGGAAGTTTCGTCAGACTTGGAAGACATGATCAAGGCGGTGCCGGGTTGGGCGCTGGCTAGGTTCTCGTAATAGCTTTTTAAGGTATTGCGCACCGAGCCGCCGCGCATTTTCAGCAAGCTGCCCGAGTGGCAGGCGTCGGCGATGCAAAGCTTATATTTGGCCCCGCTATTTTTTAGGATGCGGTTGATTTCTTCGTGGTACAGTTTATTATTGTATCCGTCAAAATCGATGGGCAGGAAAGATCCCCGCAGGCCGTGCCCGGAAAAATAAAGCATTACCAAATCATTAGGACCGGCCTGGCCGAAGACTTCCCGCATTGATTGGGTGATATTTTTCTTGGTGGCGTCTTCGTCGATCAGGATCCGGATTTGCTCATCTTTCAGGGCGCCTCCTTCCGGGCTCTTCAAAAAGGCGTAGATGCGGTAGGCATCGTCATCGGTATACCGCAGCACCGGCATATGATCGTAAGAGGATACGCCGATGATAACCGCCCACACCCGGATATCGGGCACGGGATTGGCTTGGGGTCTGGAATCCGCCCGAGCGTGCGAAGCCTGTTCTTTTCCCTGGTAAACGCCGTCTTTCCAGTACCCGTTGATTCGGGTTCCGTCTTCCAGGTAAAGCGTACCCTGCCCATTGAAGCTAGCCCGGGCCATTTCCCCTTCGTAGCGTTCGCCGTTGGTGTAGTACACTACGCCCTGACCATGGGGTAGATCATTTTTAAACTGCCCGACGTATTTGGAACCATCCTGGTAAAGGTAAGTGCCCCGGCCGTCGGAACAATTGCCGCGGATACAGCCTTTTTGCCGGTCGTCGTTTAAATATTCGCCCTGCTCCCAAATTCCGGTTTGGACCTGGCCGTTTTCATCGATCAATTTGCCTTCGCCCTGCGGGAATCCTTCTTGAAAAGCTCCTACGTATTTTTTGCCATTCGCGTAGAAGAAGGCGCCCTGGCCGTGGGGTTTCCCCTGGTAAAACTGCCCGCGGTAGCGGCTGCCGTTCGGATAGGCGTACAGGCCGACCCCATTTTGGCAATTGCCAGACAGGCAGCCGGTTTGGATTTCGTTACCTTCGCCAAAAGCCCCCCAATCCGTGCGGCCATTTTCTTCTAATTGGCCCGAGCGACTTACGGGCTGGCCTCGCCGCCAGTATCCCGTGCGGGTACGGCCATCGGGATAGGTTTTAGTTCCCTTTCCATCGGGGCGCCGGTTTTTCCATTCCCCTTGGTATTTGCTGCCGTCGGAGTAATAGCAAACCCCTACCCCGTGGATCTGCCCCCCCTTAAATTCACCTACGTAAACGGCGCCGCTGGAATAGATGTAAATGCCATTGCCAGACTGGCAATTGCCGGAAACACAACCGGTTCCGGCCATCCCCCGCCCTTTGTCCGCCATTCCGAATGCAGGGGGGGTAATGGATTCAACCATGCGGCCCTTTTCCCAACGCCCTTGCTTCTTATCGCCATTGGCGGTTACTTTAAGGCCTTTTCCCTCTGCTTTTCCCCTCACCCAACTGCCCTGATAGCGGCTCCCATCCGGGTAATAGCGCGTTCCGTTGCCGTGGCTTTTCCCGTTTTGAAATTGGCCCACGTAGCGCGAACCATCCTCAAAGACGAATACTCCGGTACCGTTTTGGCAATTGCCCGAAATGCATTGGGCGTGGCCGGTAGGCAAGCATCCGCACAGGATTAAAAGCAGGGTTATTGGGTATTTCATATTCATGGATTTTCAACGCCTGTAGCTTCACGCCCCGATCCGGTTCGGTTGCATCAGCGAATAACGGATACCGGCATCCGCTGATCAAAAGATCCAGTGAGGGTGGGCGTTTGCACGTTTCCGGTGTAGCGACGCACGTTCTGATGCACGTACTGGAAAAGCTCCGAAATGGTCACGATGCGATCCTGGTTATTATTGGCGGCGCCCTTCAATCCTTTGATCAAAAAGTGGCTAAAAATTCCGGAGCGCAGACCTCCATCCTCCAGGGAATATTCTTCTTCTTTGGACGACATCAACAACGCCATGCCCGATGTAGCATCTTCGAAGGCCTGGTAGTATTGTTTCAGTTGTTTGTCCAGACCGCCCTTCATGGCCAGCAAGCTACCGGAATGGCAGGCGTCGGCCAGCACCAGCTTGTGTTTGGCGCGGCTTGACGCTAAAATTTTAGTGATTTCTTCGTGTTGCAGCCGGTTGTTGTAGCCGTCGTAATCTACCGGTAAAAAAGCACCGCGCAGGCCGTGGCCGGAAAAATACAGTATGAGTACATCGTTGTCGTCGGCTTTGGAAGAAGCCGAGCGCAGGGCGTTGAGCACCTGTGAACACGTGGCGTCTTCGTCGATCAGTAAATTGAGCTGGGGGTCCGGAATGGCGCCGCCTTGCGGGCTTTTGAGGAAAGCGTATAGTTGGTAGGCATCATCATCGGTATACCTTAAGGTAGGCATGTGGCGGTATTGGGCCGCACCCACGACGACGGCCCAAATACGGGGCCGGTCAACCGGGCCGGCTTCGCGTGCGGCCATTTGCCCACTTTCCGCCCGCTGCTCTTCGAACAACTTAAGCTCGGGGCGCCCGTTTTCCCAGAGCGCTCCGAGGACTTTTCCGGAAGCGGAACGGCGGAATCCTTTACCGTTGGGAGTATCCCATTTCCATTGACCGACATAGCGATCGCCGTTGGGATAATGGACCGTGCCGATGCCGGCGGGGCGCCCGCCACTGAAATCGCCGACGTAAACGCGGCCATCGGGGTACCGGAACCTTCCCGGCCCCTCGTAACAGAGGGTGCGATTGCAGTTGGGAAGTGCGGCCGTATCGCCTTCGTAAGCCCAACGCTCCCAATCCGCCCGGTACTGCCCATCTTGCCACTCTCCTTCCAGACGCTTCCCGGAAGCCGTAATCAAGACGCCGTCACCGTGGCGGCGGTTATTTCGCCAACCTCCGGTATAGCGGCCGCCTTCGGCGAAGTAGAGGGTGCCCTTGCCCTCGCACTGCCCCTCCACGAAAAGGCCTTCGTAGCGATCGCCGTTGGCGTAAAAAAAAGTTCCGTTTCCTTCGGGAAACCCACGGACCCATTCGCCTTCGTAGCGGTTGCCGCTGGCGTACACCATGGCGCCTTCACCGTGAAATTGGTTGTGATGGAAGTCGCCGAAGTACTCGTCACCGTTGGGAAAGACCATCCGGCCCTCGCCTTGCCGGTACTGGTTTTCCCAATTGCCAATGTATTTGCGGCCGTCGCTGAAGTACAAAATGCCTTCACCCTGGAGTTTGCCGTTGCGAAAATCACCAACGTACTTGGCGCCGCTGGGGTATACGCAGGTTCCGTAGCCGTTCTCACAGTCCCCTTTAATGCAATTCTGGGCGATCAGCCAGATTGGAAAACTGAAGATTAGCAGGAGGGTTAGTCTTTTCATTGTTCCGTCACGTTCAATTTAAAGATCGATGCAGGGAGTTCTTGGTATACACTTCGGAACGGAAAGCGACCGCAAAGAGATGGCCTCTTTTTGGGAACGCTCCCGATCACGAGGAAGCGGAGGCCTGTCGGGATTAAACGGCGCCGGATTCTCACCCTATAGTCCGCCAACCCAAAATTTGTGATTGCTGACTTGCTCTTTTTTCAGCTCGCTGCGTTAAAAAGCCT
>CAYWHT010000166.1:0-8108 GCA_964458135.1 uncultured Saprospiraceae bacterium
CGAAAAAATAGCGGCGTCATATTTTCACAAATCCTGAGTTGTCAGACTATAACTCGTTTTTCCGGCACTTTGGCGCTCCGCAGGTCCCTTGAAAAGCACGACAAATGTAAGAATTTATTTAAATTCTACCGGATACTGCCCGCTACAAGCTGCCATGATTTTGCGCAGTGCGGCGAAAGGCAGCCCATTTGTTGGTGCAAATAGCCCACAGCCGCCATCAACCGAGCAATACCGCGTATGCAGAACCCGAATCTTGACCCGAGTGGCGAAAGCCTCAGCCAGGAAGAACAGCTCATCGAAAAGACGCTGCGCCCTCAGGCCTTAGAGGACTTTAGCGGCCAGCCTAAGATTGTCGAAAACCTGAAAGTTTTTATCGCGGCGGCCCGCCAGCGGGGCGAAGCCCTTGATCACGTGCTGCTCCACGGTCCGCCGGGTTTGGGTAAAACCACGCTTTCGCACATCATCGCCCAGGAATTGGGCAGCGGCCTAAAGATGAGCTCGGGCCCCGTCCTGGAAAAACCCGGCGATCTCGCCGGGCTGCTCACCAATCTGGAAGAAGGCGACGTCTTATTTATCGACGAAATCCACCGCCTGAACAACGTCATCGAAGAGTACCTTTATTCGGCTATGGAGGATTTCCGCATCGACATCATGATCGATAGCGGTCCCAACGCCCGCAGCATTCAAATCTCGCTCCACCCCTTCACCCTCGTCGGGGCCACCACTCGCATGGGCCTGCTTACCGCTCCCATGCGCGCGCGCTTCGGCATCAACTGCCACCTCGATTATTATGACGTAATCACCCTGCAAACGATCATCCACCGCTCAGCTTCCATCCTGGATATCCCCATCATCGATAAGGGGGCAGAAGAAATCGCCCGCCGCAGCCGCGGCACCCCGCGCATCGCCAACGCCCTGCTGCGCCGCATCCGCGATTTCGCCCAAATCAAAGGCAACGGCACCATCGATCTCGAAATCGCCCGCTACGGCCTGGCGGCCCTCAACGTCGACGAAAGCGGCCTCGACGAGATGGACAACAAAATCCTTTCCACCATCATCCACAAGTTCAAAGGCGGCCCCGTCGGGCTGACCACCATCTCCACCGCCGTCGGCGAAGAAGCCGGCACCATCGAAGAAGTACACGAACCCTTTCTCATCATGGAGGGCTTCCTGCAGCGCACCCCCCGCGGCCGGGTGGCTACGCAAAAGGCTTACGAGCATTTGGATGTTGCGCCTCCCGGGCAGTCGCCGACTCTTTTTGGATAGATGGAGGTCTCGGGGGCCTTTCGGCCCGATCTGTTTGGAGGCATGGATGGGGGTGGGGCGCCGATGCAAAATACCCAGGAAATCCATGTCAACCTGTCAAGTAAATTTTGCCTTTCGGCCAAGCCTGGACAGCCCTGACTGCCGTCAGAGCACTAGTCCACCGCCTGCCCCGGGTCACTCAACAAAGGCCGGTCATTGATAAAATCATAAAGCGTCAACAGGCGCAACTCGTAATAGGCTACCCAAAAATCGCGCACGGCATTGATATAATTCCGCCGGGCGGCAATCTCTTCACTGATGGCGATGTTGAGATCGGTAACTAAAATTTTGCCGATGAGATAGCGTTGGCGGGAAATGGTGCGCCGCTTTTGGGCTACTTCGAACGAGCGAAGCGCCACTTCCACCTGCTTGCGCAACAGCGAGATCTGTTGGGCGCGCACCAACACCTCCCGCTGGAAGCTGACCCGGTCGCGGGCGACCAGACTTTGGGTTCGCTCGAGTTGAGATTGAGCAATCTGGCGCCTCGCCCGGTCCTTGCCCCAATCCGCAATCGGGATCTGAAAGCCCAGGTCTACCCGCTCCTGATCCAGCAAATCGGTATAGGCGCTACTCAGGTCTTTGCCCGACTGGGAAAGGCCGAAAGACATAAAAAGGTCTACAGTCAATCCGCTCTGCCCTTTGGCCTGGGCCACCTCCTGCTGAGCCTCCATCAACCGGCGATCGAAAGATACCGGATCGCTGCGGTTGCTCTGGGCGTAGCGCAGCGCCCGCTGGGGGGTGATGGTAAAGTCCGGAATATCGCGCGGCGTCTCCAGCTGAAAGACGACGGCTTCCCGGATGCCCAAAAAATCGCGCAGGCGCTCCGTACTCGTCTGGTAGTTGAGGGTGCTCTCCGAGAGCTGGGCGTCGGCGTTCATGGCGTTGAGCTCGAATTGCAGCAACTCGGTTTCGGCGATGCGCCCCACTTCGAAACGCCCCTTGGAGATGGCGTAGAGTGTATCGGCGTCGGCCCGGTCGCGGCGCGCCGCCTCCAGGTTGAGCTGGGCGATCAATACGTCAAAATAGAGTTGGACCGTTTGGAAGGCCACCTCCTCCATATCCTCGGAATAGACGCGTTTGGCCTCTTCGAAGGCAATGGGCTCGATTTTCCGCTGCCACTTCATTGGATTGAAATCAAATAGCGGTTGGATAAAGCCGATGGATACTGGACTGGAACGGTAAGAGACGCCTTCCCCGGCCCCGGGGGTTTCAAAAATATCGAGCCGGGAAAGTCCCGTGCTAGCGAAGACGGTGCCTCCGGTGCCGGGAATATCCTGCTCCAGGGAGATGTTGAGGTCGTTGGTCATCTGAAATTGCTCGATAAAGCTGTTGGTGCCGTCGGGCAACGTAATGACATTAATGGTTCGATTGAAATTGGGCACATTTCCGTCCAGGATGATCTGAGGGCGGAAATTGGCCAAAAAGAACTGGTAACCCCAATAGTCTTCGTTGTAGGCCGTACGGGCAATTTGTACGTCGGGAGCGTCACTCTGGGCAATTGCGATGACTTCTTCCATGCCGACCCGCAGGGTGTCGGGTAAGTTTTGGGCGTAAGCCGGCCCGTTTACCAGCAGGACCAGTAAGAGGGCCAATAGGATTCGGTACATATGGGTGAATGCTTATTGGTTTCGTTTTAATCGCTGCGCAGCGCCTTGATAGGATCTTGTTGGGCCGCCTTCTGGGCCGGAACAATGCCGAATACCAAACCTACCGAGGCCGCCACGCCGAACGACAGCAAGATCGACCACAACGACACTACCGTCGGAATATCGGCGTACGCACTGATGGTGCGCGCCGAAAGCAACCCGATAAGCACCCCGATCACCCCGCCGATCAAACTGATGAGTACGGCCTCAAAGAGAAACTGCAACACGATGTCGCGGCGGTTGGCCCCCATCGAACGGCGCACCCCAATTTCCTTGATGCGCTCCATGACCGAGGCCAGCATGATGTTCATGATGCCGATTCCGCCGACAAGCAGAGAAATGCCGGCAATGACCGCCAGGACGAAATTGAAGGTTTCCTGTGTTTTTTGTTCTTGTTGAAGGAGCAGCTCCGGCACCTGTATTTCAAAATCGACCAACCCTTGGTGGCGGCGGCGCAGGGTGCGCGCCATAACGTCGGCGCTGGCCCGCAGCTTGCGGGAATCCGCCACCCGGACCACGGCGCGGTCGAGCTGGTGGTAATTGTCTTCGGCTTCTCCCTTTTCGCCAATATCGCTGCTAGCCACTACCGCGCGGTTTTTGAACCGCAGCAGAGCGGTAGTCACCGGAATATAGATATCGGCATTGTAATCCCGGATGCCGAGTTGGCGCAGGTTCGACTTACTCGCCTCGCGCCGGTCGAGCAAGCCGATGATGGTCAGCCAGGTTTTACCGCATTTAATCTTCTGGCCGATGGGATCCCGTTGGCTGAAATAACGAATCTGGATGGATTTGCCGATGATGCATACCGGCCGGCCGTGCTCCACATGGTAGGGGTGGAAAAAGTTGCCGTTGGCCAACGACAGTTGGTTGAGCTCAAAAAAATCGTTGGTGACGCCCACACAGCGCGACTTGCCGTGCTTCCCCGCCTGTACCACATCCGTTGACAGGACCACTTCGGGGCTGACTCGCTCGATTTCGGGCAGCGCCCGGCGGATGGCGTGGAGATCGTCGAGTTTCAGGCCCGAGGAATAGGGGCGTTTATCGTCTTCCTGCTCGGTTTCTTCGCTACTTTCGCCTTCCTCTTCGTCTTCGGCTTGCTCGGAAGGCTTCACCGATTCAATGACGATGTTATTGGCGCCGATCAGCTTCATTTGCTCCAGAATGGATTGTTTGGCGCCGGTGCCGATGGCCAGCATGGCAATGACGGCGCCCACGCCGAAGACGATGCCCAGCCCCGTCAAAAAGGAGCGCAGTTTATTGGCGTTGATTCCCTCCAAGGCCAGGAAAAAGTTGAACCAGATGCGTTGCATAGGAAGGACGTTTTACCTATTTGGAAATAATGACGGCGCCGCTTTTACCACCGCCAGATTTGCCTTTGGGCAGTTTGACCTGGCGGGCCTTTTCTTTGCGCCGCATCGCCTCTTGTTTGCGCTCCCGCTTTTCTTTTTTCATGCGGGCTTTGACTTCTTCTTTGACTTCCGCCGGAATGGTTTGCAGCGGAAGATCCTTCCCGCCTTCCGGAATGGTGAGATAAACGTCGTCGCCTTCCTCCAGGCCGTATTCGATGATGATGCCCTGATCGTTACTCGCCCCGGGAATCACCTCTTTCCTTAGCTTTTTGCCCTTCCGGTTGAGGTAGACATAAGTCAGACTATCGGTTTGCAGCGCCTCGATGGGCACGGAGATCACCTCTTGGTAGATATTGGTGACGATCTCGTTGCTGGTTGTCATGGCGGGCCGCATGATGGAATCTACTTCGTTGAGCTGAACGATGACTTCGAAGACTTTGGCGTCGTAACCGCGGAGTTGTTCGCCGATATTGGCCACTTTGATGACCTGGCCTTGGTATTTGTTGTCGGGGAAAGCATCGATTTGGATGGTTACGTCCTGGCCCTCGCTCACTTTACTGATATCCACTTCGTTGACGTAGGTGGTGGAGATCATATCGCTGAGATCGGGCAATTCGGCGACGATGGGGTCCCAGGCGGTCAGGCGCGATCCGGGTTCCTTTTTACCGCGCCAAGAGCGGGCGTAGACGAGCATGCCGCTTTCGGGGGCTCGTATTTTGAATTGTTCGGAGAGTTTGGCCAGGCGATCGAGTTGGGACTGGTTTTGTCGCAGTAGGCCCAGGATTTCTTCCACCTGGGCGTCGGCCTGTTCTTTTTTGAGTTCGTATTTCTTTTTGAGTTGCCGGTAATCGCGCTCCGCTTTTTCCAGATCAAGCCGGGCTTGTTGCTTGACGGATTCGGGCTCGTATTTATTTTGCTCCAGGGTAAGTTGTTTTTCCGCTTTGGTGAATTCCAGGTTGACGAGTTGGTCGCGCAAATCGCGGAGCTCGATGGCCGTATCGATTTTAGCCTGCGCCAGTTGGGTTTTCACCTGGTCGATCTCGGCCTGCACGTCACTCATTTTTCCGGCCAGTTCGGTGCGGTCGAGCGAAGCTACGTAATCCCCCTTTTCCAGCACCGACCCCTCGGTCACCAAATCGCTGATGGTGGTTTCGTAAATGCCCGCAGCCCGCATGCCCTGGGGCCCCCGAATTTTGACCGAATTCTTGGCGTCAAGCTCACCGGTGGCGGTCACCGTGATGACGAAATCCCCCCGATCGACGGGGACGGTTAAATTTTCGACTTGCTTTTTTTCGGAAGGTTGAAAGTAGAAATAGGCGGCTAGCCCCAAAGCAAGTAGGAGGAGAATGGGTAATAGGATTTTCAGCTTGAACATGGGCAGTTAGAAGTTAGGTTTATAGGTCAAATTAAGGATTTTTGGAAAAAGAATTGTTAGACGCGCGAATTTTTTAACACCCATTCGTAAGGACCCCCAATTTTTCGTTTTGGTGGCCTGGGATTTTATTTTTTCCACAGGGCCTTGATCCTTTATACCCATTTGAGCCCTTGTTTTTATGGCAATTTAACATTCAAAAGCAAGACCAAACGCTTTTATAACAATGTAATTACAAATCCGTGTTGAAAAAATAAAAGTTTTCCACAATCCACATTACCCTCCTTGACAAGGGGAAGGATTATAATTTTCTAACCGTCAGTAAAAAGCGCGTTTCGGAAGAGGTTGCCGGCCCGGTTCGCGCGTTGTTTATAACAGTATTCTTACCCCAAAACGGGCTTGGATGGCGGAAAAAAATATATCAGAATTTGGGCGCGCTTCCTTTCCCACTATCAAATTTTTGCCCATATTTGTAGTCCTTTACTGTTAAAGAAGGGTCATTTAAATTGAATGACTGGGAGCTCCTACAAAAGTTGACTTTAAGTGCACTCTGCTTTCTAACTTACTGATACTCCAATTATTACACTGTCGATTACGATTTTATTTCTTTAACCAGCTTTGGAAGCTCAATTTACCTGGAGAATGGTAAAAGATCATGCTACAGTGTGGGGAAACTGTCTCCATACGATACGCAAGAATGTGAACCCACAGAGTTATAAGACCTGGTTTGAACCCATAAAACCCGTTCAGTTGAATGGTAATGCGCTTACGATTCAGGTGCCGAACAAGTTTTTTTACGAATGGCTGGAAGAACACTACGTTTCCTTGCTCAAATACACCATCCGTGAGGAACTGGGCGATCGGGGGCGGTTGGAGTACCAGATCTTGATGAGTTCGTACCCCAATCACACCAGAAAACAAAACGGTATGCACCACAATGGAAAAGACACGGCAGGCCCCGGAAAGCACGACACCGAGGATATTAAAAATCCATTCGTGATCCCGGGCATCAAAAAATTTAAGGTGGACCCCCAGCTCAACCCCACCTACAACTTCAAGAATTTTATTGAGGGTGACTGTAACCGCCTGGCGCGTTCGGCGGGCCAGGCAATTGCTAAAAAACCCGGAAACACTTCTTTCAACCCCTTGGTCATCTTCGGCGATGTGGGGTTGGGTAAGACCCACCTGGCGCAGGCTATCGGCCACAAGGTTTTGGAGGCGTTCCCCACCAAAACGGTGCTATACGTTTCCTCGGAGAAGTTCACCAATCAGATCATCCATTCCATCAAGAATAATGCAGTCAATGACTTCGTGAATTTTTACCAGCTCATTGATGTATTGCTAGTCGACGATATTCAGTTTCTGGCCAACAAACAGAAAACCCAGGAAATATTCTTCCACATTTTCAACCAGCTGCACCAGCACGGCAAACAAATCGTCCTGACTTCCGACCGCCCTCCCAAAGACCTCGACGGCATGGAAGAACGCCTGATCTCGCGCTTCAAGTGGGGCCTCTCGGCCGATCTTCAGGCCCCGGATCTCGAAACGCGCATGGCGATCCTCGAGCACAAGATGAAACGCGAGGGGGTGGAAATTTCTTCGGACGTCAGTGAGCTCATCTGCTACAACATCAAGAACAACATCCGCGAGCTGGAGGGCGTGCTCGTCTCCCTGATCGCCCGCTCCTCCCTGAGCAGCCGCGAGATCGACCTGGAGTTGGCCAAGCAGGTCATCCGCAACTTCGTCACCGAGATCAGCAAGGAGATCACCGTGGAGTACATCCAGGAACTGGTGGCCAAACACTTCGAGGTGCCGGTAGACACGCTGCAGAGCAAAACGCGCAAGCGCTCCATCGTCATCGCGCGCCAGCTCTCCATGTACCTGGCCAAAAACCTGACCGACAAATCGCTCAAAGCCATCGGCGAGAACTTCGGCGGCCGCGACCACAGCACCGTCATCTACTCCTGCCGCACCGTACAAGACCTCATGGAAACCGACGCCATCTTCAAGGATACCGTCACCGACCTGGAAAAGAAAATCCGCATGAGTCTGAACGAAAAGTAAGCCGTACGCATTTGCATATATGCCGCAGGAACGCTATTTTTGCAATCGCTTCGCCCGAAGGGAATGCAAAAGTAGCGTTGCCTTTTGGCGCATCAACTTCTTACCCGGTGACGTGGGTGAGTGGCTGAAACCACCGGTTTGCTAAACCGGCGTACGTCTAAACGGCGTACCGCGGGTTCGAATCCCGCCGTCACCGCTGACCGCAAAGGAGTTAAGCCGGTCGGGCTTAACTCCTGTTTATTTTCGGGGCGTAGCGCAGCCCGGTTAGCGCACCTGCTTTGGGAGCAGGGGGTCGTGTGTTCGAATCACACCGCCCCGACTTCGCCCACTAAAGCTTTGGTTTTAGTGGGCTTCTTTTCTTTTTGTCTGTGC
>CAYWHT010000167.1:0-8102 GCA_964458135.1 uncultured Saprospiraceae bacterium
ATCAAAAAATGGCTAATTTTCGACTCAAAGACCAAACCCGCAATGGGTTCAATGCGAATCGCCTTCAGTTTCATCCTTGCTTAAAAAAGATCTAAACAACCTAAACTTTCTTTATACTTTTTTGTATAAATTAGCGAATTCCGGTTACAATAGGCGTTTCCGGATAAATTGTGGTCAATTTGCTAAAACTCTAAAAGCGTTACATATGAGCGAGTCCATGAAGACCCTGGAAGAAAGGGTAAACAGTGACTATAAGTACGGTTGGTCGACGGAAATCGACATGGATACCATTCCGAAAGGATTAAACGAAGACGTGGTTCGGATGATCTCGAAAAAGAAGAACGAACCCGAATTTATGACGGAATGGCGCTTAAAAGCATACCGGCACTGGAAGACGATGAAAGAGCCCAGCTGGGTAAACATCGAGTACCCCCCCATCGATTACCAGGACATCATATACTACGCCGCGCCCAAGCAGAAGGAAAAGTTGGAAAGCCTGGATGAGGTGGATCCGCAACTGTTGGAGACCTTCGAAAAGCTGGGCATCTCTCTGGAGGAGCAAAAGCGGCTGACCGGCGTAGCGGTAGATGCGGTAATGGATAGCGTATCGGTGGCAACCACCTTTAAGGATAAGCTGGCCGAGTTGGGGATTATCTTTTGCTCTTTCAGCGAGGCGGTGCAAAACCACCCCGATCTGGTGCAAAAGTACCTGGGTACGGTGGTGCCATACAACGATAACTACTTCGCAGCGCTGAACTCGGCGGTATTCAGTGACGGCTCTTTCTGCTACATTCCCAAAGGGGTGCGTTGCCCGATGGAGCTGTCTACCTATTTCCGCATCAATGCGGCCAATACCGGGCAGTTTGAGCGTACGCTGATCGTAGCCGAAGACGCCAGCTATGTCAGCTATCTGGAAGGATGCACCGCTCCCCAGCGCGATGAAAATCAGCTGCACGCCGCTGTGGTGGAAATTATCGCCAAAGAAGACGCCCAGGTGCGCTACTCTACGGTGCAGAACTGGTATCCCGGCGACAAGGAAGGCAAGGGAGGTGTGTACAACTTTGTCACCAAGCGCGGAATTTGCGACGGCAACAACTCCAAGATTTCCTGGACGCAGGTGGAAACCGGATCGGCGGCTACCTGGAAGTATCCCAGCTGCATTTTGAAGGGAGACAACTCGGTGGGCGAATTTTACTCCATCGCCCTGACGAACAACTACCAGCAGGCTGATACCGGAACCAAAATGATCCACCTGGGTAAAAACACCCGCAGTACGATCATCTCCAAAGGTATATCCGCAGGCTACAGCCACAACTCCTACCGCGGCTTGGTTAAGGTGGGCAAAAAAGCCGAAAACGCCCACAACTTTTCGCAGTGCGATTCCCTTTTAATGACGGACAAGTGCGGGGCGCACACCTTCCCCTATCTGGAAGTCGAAAACCCGAGCGCCAAAGTAGAGCACGAGGCCACCACCTCCAAAATTGGCGAGGACCAGTTGTTCTACTGCATGCAGCGCGGATTGAGCGAAGAGGACGCCATCAACATGATCGTCAACGGATACTGTAAAGAAGTATTTAACGAGCTGCCCATGGAATTTGCGGTAGAAGCACAAAAGCTGCTGGCCGTAAGCCTGGA
The DNA here is from genome assembly GCA_964458135.1 of uncultured Saprospiraceae bacterium. Lineage (GTDB taxonomy): Bacteria > Bacteroidota > Bacteroidia > Chitinophagales > Saprospiraceae > CAYWHT01. The sequence goes on from CAYWHT010000167.1 coordinate 1,636, forward strand.
AGGCAGCGTAGGATAAATTTAGCGATTGACCAGGGCGGTTCCGGCCGGCTGCAAGGTTTTGCCGCCGGTCAGGGCCTTAGCCCGGATAGCATCCGGTAGTGGTCGGTAATTGCCCGTCAATGTATTGTCCACCATCCAAACACTATCACAACCAAACACCAATGCTGAAGATAAAAGACCTCAAAGTTGAAGTAGAAGGTTCCGAAATCCTGAAAGGCATCAACTTAGAAATTCAAGCCGGTGAAGTGCACGCCATCATGGGCCCCAACGGTTCCGGGAAAAGCACCCTGGCCAACGTGCTTGCCGGCAGAGAGGAATACGAAGTAACCAGCGGCGCCATCGAGTTCATGGGCCAAGATCTCTTGGAAATGGAAGTCGAAGAACGCGCCCTGGCCGGCATTTTCATGGCCTTTCAATATCCCGTGGAAATCCCCGGCGTAACGACGGCCAACTTCCTCAAGCAAACGCTCAACGCCATACGCAAAGAGCGTGGCGAGGAAGAACTGGACGCCATGGAAATGCTCAAGTTGCTCAAGGAAAAACTCAAGACCGTCGGTTTGGATGAAAAGTTCCTGCGCCGGTCCTTGAACGAAGGGTTTTCGGGCGGAGAGAAAAAGCGCAATGAGATCTTGCAAATGGCCGTACTGGAGCCGAAGCTGGCCATCTTAGACGAAACGGATTCCGGCCTCGACATCGACGCCTTGAAAACCGTTTCCGACGGCGTTAACGACCAGCGCGGGACAGATAACGCTTTCCTCATCGTAACCCACTATCAGCGCCTGCTGGATTATATCGTCCCCGATAAGGTGCACGTCCTCTACGGCGGTCGCATTGTCCGCTCCGGCGATAAAAATCTGGCGTTGGAACTGGAAGAAAAAGGATATGACTGGATTAAAGAAGCAGCCGATGCTACGGCTTAAATGCTTACTCTCTTTTATTAGCGCTATTTACCAATCCAACAAATCCTGAAGCTGTCTATGTCAACCATCACGCAACAAGATAAATTTGCCGGCGCCAAGGCGCATTTGCGCTCGCTTTTCGACTTGTACGAAAACACGCTCAACGGCCAAAAAGAACAGCCCATTCACCGCATCCGAAAAACCGCGATCGACCGCCTTGCCGGGCTGGATTTTCCCACCCGCAAAGACGAAAACTGGAAATACACCAGCGTCAACCGTCTGCTCGAACCTTCGTACGTAGAGGGTAAAAGTGTAGCGGTTAGCGCGGAAGATATCCATCCTTACACCTACGGCATCGACGCGCACCGGCTGGTATTCGTCAACGGCGTATACAACGAGCAGCTCTCCACGATCAAGGAACTGCCCGAGGGGGTGGTCATCGAAGAGGTGAGCAAAGCTTTGAGCATGGATGCCTACCGCGATATGGTGCACCAGCAGCTCGCCGAGTGGGCGAGCCAGGCCGATAATCCGTTCGTGGTGCTCAACGCGGCCTTCGCAAAGCACGGCGTGTTTGTGCACGTCCCTAAAAATACGGTCGTGGAAAGACCGTTTCACCTGCTGAACATCATTGCGCCCAACGAAGCAGAGCCCATGATGATCAATCCGCAGAGCATCGTTTTTGCCGAGCAGAGCAGCGCGGTGACCCTCATGGAGAGTTACCATCAGTTGCCCGGCTACCAGGGCGTCTCCTTTAGCAATACCGTCAACCGCTTCGTCATGGGCCCCAACGCCCAGGCGCAAATGATCAAGTTGCAGCGGCACAGTGAAGAAGGCTACCAGATAAACATCACTTCGGTGGATCAGGAGCGAGACAGTAAATTCTCTGCCTTCGCCATCGACTTGGGTGGAAAACTGGTGCGTAACAACCTCAATATTCATCTTAAAGGCCAGAATACGGAAACCAATATGTACGGAACCTACCTGGCCGGCAATCGTCAGCATATCGATAACCAAACCTATATCGATCACGCCATTCCTCACTGCTACAGCAATGAATTGTACAAAGGCATCATCACCGACCGGGCCAAAGGCGTTTTCAACGGCCAGGTGATCGTGCGTAAGGATGCGCAAAAGACCAATGCTTTTCAGCAAAATAGCACCCTCGTCCTTTCCGAAAACGCCACGATGGATACCAAGCCGCAGTTGGAAATCTACGCCGATGACGTGAGTTGCAGTCACGGCGCCACCATCGGCCAACTGGATGAGTCTGCCGTTTACTACCTGCGTACGCGCGGCTTGAGCGTGGAGCAGGCCCGCAGCTTGCTGCAGCAGGCTTTCCTGCGGGAAGTTATTGAGAATATCGAGATCGAGCCGGTACGGGATATTATCGACGGGTGGATTATCGAAAAGTTTGAAAATCAAGACCTAGGAGGTTAACGCCTCCTCCAAAAGTTGTATTCACTATGGATGTCACGAGCACGAAAAATAAAACCGGTTTTGACTGGAAAGCCGCCCGCGCCGATTTTCCGATCCTGGCGCAAGAAATGAACGGCCGGCCACTGGCGTTTCTCGATAATGCTGCTTCCAGCCAAAAACCGCAGCAGGTGATCGATACCCTGGAGCGCTACTACCAAGAAACCCACGCCAATATTCACCGCGCCGTTTACCAACTTAGTCAGCGGGCCACGGAAGCCTACGAACAGGCCAGAATCAAGGCGCAGCGGTTCCTCAATGCTCGCTCCGACAAAGAAATCATTTTCGTCAGGGGCGCCACTGAAGGGATTAATCTGGTGGCCAATTCCTACGGGCGAAAGTACATCGGTCAGGGAGATGAAATCATCCTTACCGAGATGGAGCACCACGCCAATATCGTGCCCTGGCAAATGCTGTGCCAGCAGACGGGGGCCAAACTGAAAATCGCCCCGGTCAAAGATGACGGCGCTCTGGATATGGAAGCGTTCCGCGACCTGTTCAACGAGCGAACCAAGTTTGCGGCCGTCGTGCATATCTCCAATACGCTGGGCACGATCAATCCCCTGGAGGAAATGATCGATATCGCGCACCGGCACGATGTACCGATATTGGTAGATGGCGCACAGGCGGCGCCCCACCTGCGGGTGGACGTGCAAGCCCTGGATTGCGACTTCTACACTTTCTCCGGCCACAAAACCTTTGGCCCCACGGGTATTGGCGTTCTGTACGGCAAAGAAGCCTTACTGGAAGACATGCCGCCCTACCAGGGGGGAGGTGATATGATCCGGTCAGTGACCTTCGAAAGAACGACCTACAATGAGCTGCCGTATAAATTCGAAGCCGGCACCCCTAATATCGCAGACGCAATCGGATTGGGTGCGGCCATCGATTACCTGAACGATCTGGATATCGATCAAATGGGCGCCTACGAAAACGAACTCTTGCGTTACGGTACCGAAAAACTCGAAGCTATAGAAGGTTTGCGCATTATCGGTACGGCGCCAAATAAAACCAGCGTGATATCTTTTGACGTGGATGGCGTACACCCGCACGACGTAGGTCAATTTCTGGATTTTGACGGAATTGCCGTACGAACCGGTCACCATTGCACCCAACCCTTAATGGATCGCTTCAACGTGCCGGCCACCACCCGCGCCTCTTTCGCTTTTTACAACAATAAAGAAGAAATCGACCGCTTAGCCGAAAGCATTCAAAAGGTTATCGCGATGTTTAAGCGGTAAAATCAACCCACGCTATTAACACATGGAAGCAGAACTTAGAGAACTATACCAACAAGTCATTTTAGATCATAACAGCGCCCCGCGGAATTACGGCAAGCTGGAGCCCCACACGCATGAGGCGGAGGGTGACAATCCGCTCTGCGGGGATCACCTGCACCTTTACCTCGATATCGAGGATGGGGTCATCAAAGAAGTTAAATTCGAGGGGGAAGGCTGCGCCATTTCCAAGGCCTCCGCCTCGGTGATGACCACCGTGCTGAAAGGAAAGACGGTGGAGGAAGCGCGCCAATTGTTTAAGCGCTTCCACGATCTGGTTACCAAAGACGGCGATATCCCCGACTTCGACACGCTCGGCAAACTGGCCGTTTTTGCGGGTGTGCGGGATTATCCGGTGCGGGTGAAATGCGCCAGCCTGGCCTGGCATACCCTGCAGCAAGCGTTGGAAAATTCCGGAGAAAAGGTGTCCACGGAATAAGCACCAGCACAATCCAATCACCAAAAAGATCAAAGTTTATGAACGATAGCATTTTAGAACAAAAAGCGGTTGAAGCGATTAAAACTTGCTTCGATCCCGAAATACCGGTCAATATCTACGACCTGGGATTGATTTATAAGGTCGAAGAAACAGAAGCGGGAAAAATTAAAGTCGAAATGACGCTCACTTCTCCCTCTTGCCCCGTGGCGGAAAGCCTGCCCATGGAAGTGCAGGAAAAGGTAGCCAAAGTGGAGGGGGTGGAAGAAGTTGACCTGCAAGTCGTTTGGGATCCGCCCTGGTCCATGGATATGATGACCGACGAGGCGCGCTTCGCGCTCGATATGTTTTAAAATGCCGCCCGGCGTCTCGACATCCTAAAATAAGCAGCATGAAAATTACGGCACAAGACGAATACGGTTTGCGGATTCTCCTGCGTATCGCGCAAGCCGATCCGGATGCGGGATTAAGCATTCCGCAACTAAGTGAAATCGAAGGTTTGTCGAATTCCTATACGGCTAAACTGACGCGCACGCTGCGCATGGCCGGACTGATCAGCAGTACCCGGGGGCACAAGGGAGGTTACGTCCTGTCGCGCCAACCCGAAGAAATTAAAATCAAAGAAGTAATCGAATCGCTGGGCGGCAACCTCTTCGACTCGAGTTTCTGCAATCGCCACTCCGGCGCCCTGAAGATGTGCACCAATTCGGTGAACTGCTCCATCCGCTCCCTCTGGCGCATGGTGCAACTCGCCGTGGATCAGGTCCTGGAACGGGTAACGCTGCAGGATTTAATGACCAGTGAGGATGATTCGGCAACCACGCTGCAGAAAATCCTGGAAGAAAACTTTAGAATAGAAGTATAGCAAATTGTGCGTTTAGCACCAATAATAATGGCCCGGATGCAGCAACGAGCATCCGGGCCATTGTTATTTCGGGTCATTTGCCTTACTGCAGGTTGAACAGCACACCCAAAGAAATCAACAATTGATCGACATCGCTGATGGCGAATTTGAGCTCGCCGAAAGCGCTGATTTGCTCGTTGATAAAATACTGCCCGCCGCCGCCAATGTTGAGGCCGATTTCGGTATTTCCTGTCGACTCGTTAAAAAAATCAACGGAGGTGCGGAAAAAGTTCAGACCGGCCAGACCGTAGACGGCAAATTCGTCGGAATCCGTAAACAGGTAGTTACCGTTGAGGTTGAATTCCCAGAAACTGATATTTTCCTCTCCGTCGAGATAGAAGGTGAAGTCAGCTTCACCTCTCCAGTCCTCGTCTATTCCGTAAAGCCCCCTAACCTGTATGGCAATTTCTTCAACGTCGGTGCCAAAAGCGAGACCGCCACCGACGCTCAATTGCGCTTGCAGGGGAGTGGAAAGACAAACGAAGAGCATTGCGGTAACCAAAAGGGTAAAATACTTGTACATAGTAACTGGTTTGATTGGTTTTTTAATGATCCGAAGGTCGCGCAGCCTTTTGCGAAGTGATGCCTCATTCCCGGAATCCATAGCAAACTGCCGTCCATTCGGATGGGGGTTGGATAGTGTCGTGAGTAGGATGTAAACGTAATGAAAAAATCCTCGAAACCTATGGAATACTCGACTTATATGGTCCTTTCACACTACTTTGTATTTCCTCTATTTTTAGCGGTCATTTCTTACCTTTAGCCCAAAAAATTACCATGAACCTGCGCGACCGTCTACTCATTTTCTTTCTACTCTTTTCCATCGCAATTCCGGCCTTATCGCAACGCAACAGCGACGAAAGGGTCTTAACCCTCGATCGCATTTACCGGCAAGGTGAATTCCGGGCCGAACGCGCCCAACAAATCCAATGGATGGCGGGCGGTTCCGCCTATACGGTGCTGGAGCCCTCTACCGGGCAGACGGCAGGGCAGGATATCGTGCGTTATCGTGCGGTAGACCAGGAGCGTTCCGTTTTGGTGACGGCCGAACAGTTGATCCCGGAGGGCGCCGATCAGCCCCTCGCCATTGACGGCTACCAGTTTACCGATAATGGTCGAAAACTTCTCCTTTTCACCAACAGCCAACGCGTATGGCGCGCCAACACCCGCGGAGATTACTGGGTTTACAACCTCGACAACCAGGAACTCACTCAATTGGGCAAACGGCTGCCCGAAGCCTCGCTTATGTTTGCTAAATTCCTGAACGGCAACCAACAGGTGGCTTACGTGAGCCGGCATAATCTGTACGCAGAAGATATCGCCAGCGGCAATATCATGCCCCTAACGCGCGACGGCAACGAAGACATCATCAACGGCACCTTCGATTGGGTGTACGAAGAAGAACTGTTTTGCCGCGACGGCTTCCGGCCCAATCCCAACGGACACTACGTCGACGGGCCGGTGCTCGACCCGGCGTA
>CAYWHT010000168.1:0-4656 GCA_964458135.1 uncultured Saprospiraceae bacterium
TGCGGTCGGGATCAAGACTTGCCAGCCGAAAAAATAGCGGCGTCCTGTTTTCACAAATCTCATGTTGTCAGACTATAAAATCCAAATAGGCTCTAAAATCCAATTCTTCATGAAAACAATCACACTTCGCCAAGCTATTCGGTGGGTGATCGCCATTGGCTCGCTACCGGTATGGCTATCCGCTCAAAACCACCCGCCGATCGATTCCCTCCACGGCGCCTTCGCCAACTTTTACGTCGAAAGCACCGACACCCTCTACATGGAAATTGAAACGGACGTCAAGGACCTCCTCAAAACGATGTACGAAGAAGAATACCGCGACGCCGCCCTTCGCTACCGCAACGCGGCGGGTGAAATGGAGAGCGCCGAAATCGAGCTGCGAACCCGCGGCAACTCCCGAAAAGAAATTTGTTACTTTCCCCCTTTGAAGATTAAATTCGACAAAGCCTGGCTCCGGGAGCGGGGACGGAACCCGAAGCTGCGCGATATTAAGCTCGTCGTGCAGTGTAGCGGCAGCAAACGCTACGAAGAATACCTCTTGCGGGAGTTCCTGGCCTACCGTTTGTACGAAATCCACTCGCCTTTTAGTTTGCGCACCCGCCTGCTACACCTGCGGATCATCGATTCCGAAGGTAAGCGCAAGGCCTACGATCACTACGCCTTTTTATTAGAAGATATCGACGAAATGGCGGCCCGCTTGTCCGGCTTGGAAATAAACCGGGAATCCATTCGCAGTTCCATGCTTGAAGATGACCCCTTGATGGTGTTGGCGCTCTTTCAGTATATGATCGGCAACTCGGATTGGAGCATTCCGAATTTACACAACCTGAAGTGTATTAAATTGCCCATGCATATCCGTATGGCGCCGGTGCCCTACGATTTTGACTATTCCGGTCTGGTCAATTCCAGCTACGCCGTTCCGCACGAGTCTTTCCCGGTCAGTAACGTGCGTCAGCGCTTTTACCGCGGGCCTACCTGCTTGTTGAAAGATTTGGAGGAGCTCATTCCCTTTTTTATGGAAAAACGGCAAGCTGTCACGGAGCTTTGCGAACAATTTGACTACCTGCCGGAAAACAATCGGAAAGATATGGTCGATTACCTGGACGAGTTTTACGAATTGTTGGAAAAACCCGAGCAGGCCCGGCGTGAATTTCAGGGATTTTAGGATGATTAAGATTGGAAATCGCCGGTCCCCGGGGCCTCCCCGGGCCGGGTACTTAGAGCTGGTTGTGATTTTCCGCCATGTCCGGGCCAAACCGGTTACGACAGAAAGTTGAAGTTGTAGTTATACACGTACAAGATCAGAATAACGAACAGGAAGAGGAACACCAGGAAAAACATCAGGCAGTATCCCTTCCTTCCCGCATTTTCAACTTCGGACATGGTAGCGTTTTTTAATTCGTTTAAAGTTAGTTTTCCTTTTATTAATAGAAATCGGATCGATTATCTTCGATGGATGCATTTTCCCGCATGGCCTGTAGCAGGCGGGCCTGGGCTTGAGCGCGCACGCTGGACGCCAGGGTTTGGCGCAATTGAGGAATACCCGTCGGGGGGCCGATATTCGGCTTGCGAAGAGTTTGCAGCACGTATACGCCCGATTGGCCGATCACGGGCTGCGAGGTATTACCGACTTCCAGGCTGAAGGCGGCGGCGATCACTTTGGGCTCTTGCCCGAGATTGCCCACGGTGTTTTGGCTAAAGCTGACCTGCTTGATGGTGTCTACGGCCGTCTCGTACTGGGCGGCGATAGCGCTCATATCCTGGCTGCTAATCCGTTCTTTGATCAATTCCCCCTTCTTCCGGTTGATCACCTGTTGGCGAATATCGTCTTCTACATCCGCCACGTTGGGCAGACCGGCTTCCTGAATGTTCGAAAGGCCGGCCACTACGTACTTATTGTCGAAGTATTCCGCGGGGTCCTGGTAGGCGTAAATGTTGGCGGAGACTTCACCGACTTCGGCTTTAAAGGCCCAGCGAACGAGGTCGCGCGAAGCTTGTCCACCCCCCAGCTGACCGACGATGAAGTCGTTGCGACGCAGCTCGGGGGAAGTCGCGATCACCAGACTGGGATCTTCGTCGGCGGAAGCGCGCAGTGACTCCAACGTCCGGTTTTGGCTAACAAATTCCAGTACGTCGTCGTAGATATCGTTTTGGGTTTCCTCGCTCGGGATGATGGATTCTTCCAGGAAAGCCAGTTGTATCCCTTCCTCGTTTTCGATGTATTTCTTATCCATAACTTCCACCAGGTGTACGCCGAATTGGGTCTGGATGGTGTAAAGCTCGCCCACTTTCGCCTGGTAGAAGATCAGATCGTTGAAAGGTTTAACCATTTGGCCGGGGAAGGCATATCCCAGATCGCCTCCTTTGGAGCGCGTATTGTCCTCTCCAAATTGGGTAGCCAGCGAATCGAAGGCGCCCTGGCCGCTCTCGATGACGGTCTTGAGGCTGTCGATGGTTTTGCGGGCCTGGGCCATCTGGGTTGGGTTCTGTGCGGAACGCAAAATGTGGCGGGCCCGCACCGAATCGGGAACAACCATCCGGTCAATTACCTTGACGGCGCGGTATACATCGCCATCCTGGTAGGGACCGTAGACGGCGCCCAGCGGCATTTGGAAAACGGTATCGGCGATGGCGGCGCTCACTTCGCTTTGTTTCAAATAGGCGGGATCAAACTGGCCATCGTTGCGTACGGCGTAGAGGGAATCATCTTCCGCGCGGCGGAAATCCGGAATATTTTCACTGATGCGGGCGCGCAGCTCGCTGGAATCCTTGGCGGTGGGCTCTACGTTGAAAACGACGTATTCGAGTTCGCGCGTTTCCTCTTCCTGTTCGTATTCCGCCCGGTGTTCTTCCAGGAAGCTTTCGAGATCTTCATCACTCAGGACGACTTCCGAGTTGTCGAGCTCATCGAAAGGGACTTTGACGTAGGCAAAGTCGATGCGTTGGTTGCGCTCCATGTGTCCCATTTCCACCATCCAGGTGGGGGTGTAGAGCCCTTTGGTGACCAGGTCGCTGAGCTTGCTTTGCAGCGCCGTTTTGATGATTTCTTTTTCCTGATGGGCCCAGTAGGAGACCATTTGGGGGTTTTGCCCCAGGGTGCCGTTTTCGATGGCCGTTTTGAATTGATTGAGTTGCTGGCGATTGATGCGCCCGGTGGCGGGGTCCTGAAAACGTTGCCGGATGACGGGGCTTGGATTGGAGCCAAACTGCAGGTCCATGAGTTCCGGCTTGCTTACCCCGAGGCCCAGCGCCTGGGCTTCCTGCTGCACGATTGCTTCCTCTACGAAGTAATTCCACAGGGCTTCCCGGTTACTGTAAATATCGCCGGAGGAGTTGCCGTAGAGCAAGGATTCGGTGCGATTAAACTTGTTCCAGCCAATTTCGGTGCCCGCCACTTCACCGACCACGGTTTGGGGGCCTCCGAAGAGGCTCTGCTGACCCGAAGTCATATCCATAAAGATGAACCCCCCGACACCGAGTGTGATCAGCACGACGAGCAGCCAGGAGTTCTTTCTAATCTTTCCAATAAGCGCCATTCTACATCAAATTTAAGTGTTTCAGAAGCCAAGCCCCCAAAGAGAAGTAATGAGCTGTCTTTTAGTAACTTATGCCTTAATAGCTGGCCGTTTGGCTGTAAAAGCACGATAGGCCACGAAAAATCCTTGCAAATGTAACTGCTTTGGGGGGTAAAATCCAAATTTTCAAAACAATATGGATGGGTCTTGAGGTCTAGTGCTCCGGGAGCGAAGTTCCTGCGCAACTATTTTTTCCCGAAGCCCCAGGAATTAAGCAATTCGATTGGAAAGATGGCTTAGAGCTCCCTAGGAGCGTCAGGTTTCAATGTGTCGTTCCTACGGAGCTCTGCTCTCCGATTGGGAGCATTCTAACACGCGTAGAAAGCCTTCAGCAGGCAGCCCATCTCCCCCCAAGTCTTTGTGGTCTCGGTAGTCTGAGTGGTTTATGGCCTCAGAGAGTCAAAAAGTCAGCCAGGCAAGTAAGATCTTAGTGCCCTTAATGTCTTAGTGGTTCCCAAAAAGTCAGCCAGGCAAGCCGCGAAAATGCTCAGGTAGTTAGTTCCCAAGGCATTAGTGCCCGAAGCAACTGGTTAATTTTCCAGTAGGCGGAAACCTACGCCGTGAACGTTTTCAATTTTAATGCGCTCGTCCTCCCGCAGGTATTTGCGCAAACGGGAGAGGAACACGTCGAGGCTGCGGCCCAGGAAGTAGTCGTCCTGGCCCCAGATCTGTTCGAGGATTTGGGAACGTTTGAGCAGTTGGTTTTTGTGCTGGGCCAGCAGCAGGAGCAAGTCTGATTCCCGTTGGGTCAGTTTGCGGGAGGAAGCCGGGCCGCTCAGGGTCATATTTTCGGGATCGAGTTCGTAGCGCCCAATCTCGATTTTTTGTGGAGTAGGAGGGGTTTGCCGGTAGTTACTCCGCCTGAGAAATACTTCGATCTTCAAAATCAACTCTTCGATGCTAAAAGGTTTCGTCATGTAGTCGTCGGCCCCGATTCGCAATCCGTGCAGGCGGTCTTCCTTTAGCGATTTAGCCGTCAGGAAGATGATGGGCACCTGGGGATCCCGTTGCCGGATTTCGCTGGCCAGGGTAAAGCCATCGACTTCGGGTAGCATCACATCGATAATGCACAGATCGTAGG
>CAYWHT010000168.1:4666-6369 GCA_964458135.1 uncultured Saprospiraceae bacterium
GATCGTAGGTGTCCTGACGGATGAGGTTGCGAGCCTCCCGGCCGTCGGTGGCGCAGAACATCTCGTATCCCTGCAGTTCCAGGTTGTCGCGGGTCACAAAATTCAGGCTTTCGTCATCTTCTACGTAGAGTATTTTTGCTTTCATGTACCGTCGGTTGATTTATCCAAACAAGCTTTTAAGTAAGATGCTGATCCAAACTCTACGGCATCTTTCCTTTAGGGATTCGTGTAAGCCATAAACGATCACATCGGCTGGTAAGGTATAACCCAGCCCGCAAAAAGGATCAGGCGCGGTAAGGCGGAATGGTGATGGTAAAGGCGGCGCCTTTACCGGGCTCGCTGCGCAGCTCAATTTTCCAGTGGTGGGCGTCGCAGATTCGCTTGACGTAATACAATCCGAGGCCGAATCCTTTTACGTTGTGCACGTTGCCGGTGGGAATGCGGAAGAATTTGTCAAATATCCGGTTCTGATATTCGGAGGGGATGCCCGGCCCCCGATCCTCGACGGTTAAGAAAAACTGCGAGCCGTTTTGGCGCAGGCCCAAGATGATTTCCGGTTGTTTTTTGCAGTATTTCATAGCGTTGTCCAGCAGGTTATAGATCATGTTGGACAGGTGGAGGCGATCGGCGCGCACGATGGGTTGCTCGGCGCGCAGGTCGGTTTGGAGGGCGCCGCCGAGTTCTTCCGCCCGCAATTGGGTGCTTTGGGCGATCTGGCGCAGTAGGGGCAGGAGTTCCAGCCGCTCGGGTTTTAATTCGAAGGCGCCCTTTTCGATACGGGCGATTTGCAGTACTTTCTCTACCTGCTGGTCGAGTCGCTTGTTTTGCTCCCTTACGATCCAGGCGTAGCGCTGCAGGCGTTGATCGGCGCGCACCTCCGGAGCGTTGAGAAAAACGTCGGCCGCGATTTTGATCGTGGAAAGCGGGGTTTTAAACTCGTGCGTCATATTGTTGATGAAATCCTTCTGCAGCCGGGATAATCGCTTTTGGCGCAGGATGACGTACATGGCGTAGATAAAAAAGAAAATGGTCAGCGCCAGAATGAAGGAAAAAAAGACGGACAGCTGCATCTTGTTCAGCAGATAGTTGGTGCGGGTGGGAAACTTCACTCCGAAGTAGTACGTAAACTTGTCGTACTTGGGCAGGTTGCCCAATTCGAGACGTTCGGGCTTGGCGCGCGCGGAATAGCGGCAGAAGTCGCCGTAAACCATCTCGTTATTGGCGCAGTCGAATACCGCGTACTCGAAATCCACATGCAGAGACAGGCGCTGGAATTCTCGCTGCAGGAAAAACTTCAAGTTGTTGGCGTCAATTTCGTTTTCAATATTGACGACGTAGTAGTTGTTGCTTCGCTGATTGACGACGTTGCGGGCGGGCAGCTGACCGTCTTCCAGCTCGGCCAGTTCCCGGGCGACATTGTACAGGGCCAGGTTGACTTTTTTGTTGAATTCTTCTTCGTTGATATCCCAGGTACTCAGCACCCAATAGGTTTGAATGCCGATGATGCCCACAATGGCAATGGCGCCCAGCAAAATGACGGCGAAGATATTCCGGTTACTCATAGCACTAACAGGGATCAAATACCGGGACAAAGCCTTAAGATAATAGAATTCAGGGTTGTAATTCAGGTGCTTAACAGCTTATTAACAACCGGCGTTTAAATTCTCCGGCTCAATACAACTGGTTTTTCGGGAATCCGTCTC
>CAYWHT010000168.1:6379-8101 GCA_964458135.1 uncultured Saprospiraceae bacterium
ATACGTATCTTTGTGTAGAACGCTAAAATGCTAACGGATTGATTGGTAGCCGACTTCCTATCGGGATTTTGTTTTGTTTATTGCTGCAGATGGCGGGCACGGCGCTTTGGGCGCAATCCAACGCCAATCCCTTCGAGCTTTTGCCCCGGATGGATCCCGAGGAGGCGCGCGCCAACCGGGCGGCACAAGCGCAAAAAGACACGGCGGTGGTCGTAAGCGATAATCCGTTTGATCTGATCCGGGGGACGGCGCCTACCGGGTCGGGGCCCCGCACAATCACGCCCCGCCCCGCTAACCGTCCTGCCGGAAAGCAAGGGAATCAACGTTTTTTGTTTATCATTGTCTTGATAGATCTGGTGCTGCTCGCCTTTCTGATCACGACGATGCGCCCGCTGGTCAATAAGTCGATCAAAGCTTTCATGAGCGACAACTGGATGAATCTGCTGTACCGCGACCGGGAAGGACGCGGGCTTTTTCCCTTTCTCCTCCTGTACTTGCTGTTCTTCATCAATCTGGGGTTATTCTTATTCTTATTGGCGCGTAATTACCGGCTCTTGCCCGCGCTCAGCAACCTGCAACTGCTGGGCTACACCACCGTAGGCAGCCTGCTAGTGTTCACTTTAAAACATTTACTGGTAGGGATCGTCGGTTACATCTTTCCCGTAGAAAAGGAGTGCCGGCGGTATAATTTCATGATCATCATTTTCAGTATTGTCCTGGGTTTGTTACTCGTACCATTCAATTTATTATTGGCCTACGCGCCGGAATCTTTCCGGGTGGCGGTGGTGTATTTTGCGGCGGGCGCCCTTAGTTTGGCCTATTTGTTCCGTTATTTGCGGGGCCTGCTCTTAGCGAACAAAATTGTGCTTTTTCATAAATTTCACTTTTTGTTGTATATTTGCACCGTCGAAATCGCCCCTGTTGTACTTGTTTTAAAACTGATTTTTAGTCAGTTGTAATACATGGGTTTTACTGATCAGATATAAACAAAATGTTGTCGAATGGCAGCAAACGGTCAAGCCAAAGAAAATACCTTCAAAGAGGTTAAAACCATACTGGTGTCCCAGCCCAAACCCTCCAGATCTCCTTACTACGAGCTGGAAAAAAAGTACGGCCTGCAAATCGACTGGCGGCCATTTATACAGGTGGAACCCGTTGCGGTGAAGGAATTTCGCAAGGAGCGCATCAAGCCCGACGAGTTCTCCGCCATCATTTTCACCAGCAAAAATGCCGTTGATCACTTTTTTCGCATCTGCGAAGAGATGCGCATCAAGATGTCGCAGGATACCAAATACTTTTGCATGTCGGAGGCCATCGCCAACTACCTGCAAAAGTTCATCGTCTACCGCAAACGCAAGGTTTTCATCGGCAAACGCAGCATCCAGGACCTGGCGCCCTACCTGAAAAAACACAAGAAGGAAAAGTTCCTGCTGCCCTGTTCCAACCTCGGCAGCAAACAAGTCGTCGAATTCCTCAACGAACAAAAGCTCGATTGGCGAGACGCCCTGATGTACCGCACGGTCAGCAGTGACCTGTCCGACCTGAGTGACGTCACCTACGACGTGCTCGTCTTCTTCAGCCCACTCGGCATCAAATCCCTGTTCGAAAATTTTCCCGATTTCAAGCAGAACGACACCCGCATCGCCGTCTTCGGCAACAGCACCAGCCAGGCAGTTGTAGAACGAGGACTGACCATCAACATCCACGAGCCTTCCCCCGAAG
>CAYWHT010000169.1:0-8089 GCA_964458135.1 uncultured Saprospiraceae bacterium
CCTCAAGTGGGTAGCTGCCGAAGATGTCTTCATCTTGGTCACCAGGCAACAGGTTGCCGGGATCGTTGGTGAGGATTTCGTCTCCGCCGCCGGCGATGATGGCGTCTACGCCGGAAATCATGCCGGTGAGTTCGATCTCTTCGTTGATCGACTGCAGGTGGCTGATCAGGATAATCTTGTTGACCCCTTCGGCTTCGAGCGAGTCGACCTGGGCGTTAACGATTTCGGCCAGGTTATCCATGATCTGAACGTTGCGCGGCGTGGCGATGACGTCCAGTAGCGTCGTGGTCAGACCGACAATGCCGATCTGCTCGCCATTGCGCTCAATGATGGTGCGCGGAACGATGCGACCGGCATCCACGAGGGCCTGCAGGGTATCCTCCATGGAGAAGTCGAGGTTGGCGCTGACGTAGGGCGGCATGGTCTCCTGATAATCGTTGATCAGGCGGGCCAGTACGTCGGGGCCGAAGTCAAAGTCGTGGTTGCCCAGTGCGAGAGCGTCGTAGCCGATCTGATCGAGCGCGATGGCGTCGAAGAAGGGCTGGTCGGCGGGCAAGTCGAAGCTGGCGTTGAATTCCGGGCCGGGCAGGAAGTTATCGCCCGAAGAAAGCATAATGGAATTCATTGCGGTGGCGCGCAAGCTGTCGACAACGGCCTTGAAGTTGGCGACGCCGCCGCTGCCGTCGTCATTGGGCAGGAGCTTGGATTCGCCGTCGTTGTTGTGCAGTACTTGCAGCGTGAGAGGCCGATCGACTTCTGGTACTTCGTTGATCGCAAATACGGTGACCGTACCGCTCACCTCGTTGGCCGTAACGACCAGCGGCGCATCTACCGGGCTGAAATTAGCCGGGATATAGCGCACGTCTTCCACGCCCAGGTCACCGGCTGCGGAAGAGTCGGCCGGTACGTCGAAGTTCCGGTTATTGACGTAACTAACGAAGGTCGCTGCGGTCGGATCGGTGATGTCGTAAACGATTACGCCGCTGATCCGCTCCAGGCCGATCAGGGCGTAGGTGGCGGAATCGGTCTTTACAACTTCGACCGCTTCGGGCTCCGTGCCCTTATCGTCGCTGCGGCTCTTGAAGGAGTCGTTATCGTCGTTGTTGCTATTGAATTGTTCGGGCAGGGCGGCCAGCGTCCGCTTGGCGATATCGTCGCGGCTGTCGAACACCAGGTTGCCGTCACCGTCCCAGATGGAGAAGGAGCGGGCGCCGTAGGTGTGGATGCGATCGATGTCGCCGTCGCCGTCATCATCGCCCATGACATTCGTCGTTTTCAGACGGCCCAGCAGCGTATCCAACTGCAAGTCTGCAGCATTCGGATAGGCGGTGGGATCAAGGGTGAGGTCGGCTACGCGCACTTCTTCGGAGAAGCCGTCGTAATCGCGGGCGTCGCCTTCGTTGGCCGAGACGATGTAATCAGCACCATCCAGGTTGAACGATTTGATGGCGTCGGGCTGGTACATCCCGAAGACGGGCCAGTTTCGAATGTCAACCGTAGAAGTTTCGTTGCTGGCGTCCAGGCCGTTGCCGGGTGCGCTGTGGTCCTTCAGTCCCAGCGGCAGGATGGCTTCCACTGTGCCTTCGGCGATATTGATTTTCGCGATGGCGTTATTTTCCTGCAGGGTAACGATGGCGAAGGAGTCGTTTTCGGTGATGTCGATGTATTCGGGCTCCAGGTCCTGAGCAACCGTGGCGTTGGGGCCAAAGATGCGGACGCCGGAGGCGCGCAGCGCATCGATATCGTCGTTGAAGGATTCGAAGGTTACGTTGGTTACCGTAGCCGTTTCGATGCCGCCGGAGATGTCAATGATGGAAACCGAACCCTGGGGATCCTCCGTATAATCTTCGGAAGGTTGACCTTCATTAGCGGTCAGCACGCGCAGGCCGTCGTGGGTGAATATCACCTTGTCAGGCAGCACGCCGGTGCGAACGCTGCCGAGAACGTTGCCGTCCGGATCGAGAAAGACCACTTGACCGTTGGCTGAAACGCTGGTGGCCTCAAGGGCGACCGCCGCAATGCCGTTGGCTACGTCTACGCTGTTTACACCGCCGCCAAAAGGCGTCATATTGACTTCCGTAACCAGTTCCAGGCTAAAAGGATCACTCATGTCGAGGATCGTCACCGAATTGGCGTTGGCGTTGGTGAAGAACAAGCGCTGAGAGATCGGGTCGTGCGCTACGATTTCGGCGGCACTTTCGTCGAAGCTATTGGTGGCGAAGGTGCCGATCGGAATCAGTTCGAAATTGTTGTCGCTTTCACCGATTTGTACGGATTCATCGGAGAAGGTAATCCGGCCTTCGCCGCCTTCCGGATATTGATCGGCGGTGACTTTGCCTTCGAGCTCCTGCGTGATGTAGTTGAAGAGAGCCTGCTGGTAAGAAACGCCGATATTTTGGAAACCGGCATTGTCCAGCATGCTAAATCCGTCACCACCGCCGGCCATAAAGCTATTGGCGATGACGATGACTTCAAAGTCTGCCGGAGCGACGACTTCACCGTCCTGGATCAGCATCATGCCGTCGTCCAGCATGGCGGATACGACGCGGTTGCCTGGCATTTCGGTGGTGTCGTAAACGACCTTGACGCCACCGACTTGTACGAAGCGGCCGGCCGTGTTTTCGATATTGGAAACGGCGTTTTCGAGTGCAGCTTTCAGGGTGTCGACGCCGATCGGATTAACGACCGAGACGAAGTTGCTGAAGGGCAGCATATCGAAAGTCGTCAATTCGCTGATGTCGCTGTTGGCGGCAATAATTTCGTCGTTGCGGATGCCGCCGCCGTTTTGCAGGGTGATGATGGGCTGGGTGGTGTCCAGTCCGATTTCATTGGCATTTTCGAGCGCCTGCCACAGTTGCGCGTCGGCGATCAGGTTGCCCTGATTGGTCTCCATGGTGCGGAGGGCGCTGCGGCGGCCGTCGAGTGCTGGTTCCGTCGTGGCGATGATATTTTCCGCCAGTTCGGCTACGGCCTCGGCTACGGGCGTTTCCACGTCAGCCACCAGGGTGGAGTCGGGAGTGATTAGGCCGCGTACGGGCACGACGTCGCTGCTGACGTCCACGCCGGTTACGTTGCCCTCGCCGTCAAATTGAATGAGCAGCTGACCGACGTAGCGGTACTCGCCAGGGGTGGTTACGATGTATACGGTTTCGCCGTTCATATCGGTTTCGGTCAGCGGGTACGGGCCAGTGACTTCGTCATCACCAATGGCGTTGGCGGGGTCGTTGGTCAGAAGCTCGTCGCCACCGCCGGCGATGATGACGTCAATATCGTGCAGCATCCCGGCCAGTTGGATTTCTTCGTTGATCGATTGCAGGTGGCTGATCAGGATGATTTTATTGACAGTATCGGCCTTGAGCGAGTCTACCTGCTCACTGATGATTTCGGCCAGGTTATCCATGATCTGTACATCGCGGGGCGTGGCGATTTCGCGCAAATTAGGAGTGGTGACCCCTACAATGCCGATTTTTTCTCCCTCCCGCTCGATGATGGTGCGGGGAGCGATTCGACCGGCATCGACCAGCGCCTGCAGCGTATCCTCCATGGAAAAGTCGAGGTTGGCGCTGACGTAGGGCGGCATGGTGTTTTCGTAATCATTGATGAGCCGCGCGAGGATGTCGGGGCCGAAGTCGAAATCGTGGTTGCCGAGCGCCAGGGCGTCGTAACCGATTTCATCGAGGGCGATGGCGTCGAAGAAACGCTCGCCTTCGGGCAAATCGAAGCTGGCGTTAAATTCGGGGCCCGGGAGGAAGTTATCACCGGAAGATAAGGTGATCGAGGGGAAGCCCAATCCGCGGAGACTGTCTATAACCGCTTTGAAATTGGCGATACCGCCGATGCCGTCCTCGTCGGGCAACAACTCGGATTCTCCGTCATTGTTGTGGAGGATTTGCAGGGCAAAGGTGCCGTCACCGTCGTTAGAAGCCCCGGGGGTAGGCGTGCTTACAAATTGAAAGTCTACGTTGTTCTGGTCGGTGTCCGTTCCGTCGGGGATACGGGCGAGGCTACCCGCTCCATCATCCTCCAGCCCTTCGCCGGAGCCTTCAACGGCGCCGTTGACGCTGCCTTCATAGCTGAGAGCGTCAAGGGTGTCCATGGCGTTGAATACCAGCCGGACCGCATCCGGACCGCCGTTCTGAATACTTCCGGAAAGTTCCAGGTCGCAATTCGCGACGCTGCTGTTAAAGCAGATGACAAAGTAGGCGCCGCCGGCCAGGTTCGTGTCGGGCAGTTCTACGGTGTCGTAGGTGTCACCGTTGCTGCCGTTGACGAGTTCAACGGTTACATTGTTCAGGCAGATCGTGTCTTCACTGGTGTTTTTCAGTTCGAGGAATTCGCCTTCGTCGGCGCCCGGCTGGTCATAATCAACTTCGTTGATGACCAATCCCACCGGCGGCAGGCTGTCATTTTCCTCAAAGAGTAGAAGGTTTTCTGCACGGGTTGATGGAGTGGCCTCTTCCTGGAAGAGGTAATTCACCACCATCCGCTGTGCAAATTGGAAGAAGTGCAGGGAAAACTGGGCCTGCACGCTCACGGAAAAGAATAAAGCTAACCATAAAGGAATGATCAGCCTCGTAAAACGTCTAGGTGCGTTCATACGATAGAATGGTTTTTAAATAATTATGAAGAGTCTCAGAAATCAACCGAATAGCTTTGAAACACAAGTTATGGCAATATTAACTAATTGTAAATTTGACAGGTGGGAGGGGCTGCCATTAGGGGGTGAACCAAAGTTAAAAGAATTGTCGGGATTGTTAAAGGAATCCCAATAACAAATTTTTTCCTTATTTACTGATTGATAGGAAATTGTAATTTGGTGACCCTCTACGGTCAAAAAATTAACGTTAAGTTAACGGCAGGGCGTTGTTGTAATTTTTTTGCGGAAATATATTGTAATAATATGATTTGTTGCTGCCATTTTGTCGGTTGATTAGATCACTTTTTAAAAATTAATCTTAGTGACTTTCAATTTTTTAATTGGAAAAGCTTATCGCAAAAGCCTTTTAAGCAATTTGTTTAAAAGCCGGCGCCGGATAGCCTTAAGGAACCTCCTTACCGTTGGATGCTTGCCACAATTCGAACCACTCTTCCCGGGTAAGTTGAATTTCTAGCGCCTTGGCGCAACGACTCAGTCTTTCTTTTCGGCCGCTGCCCAAAACGGGTAGGATGCCGGAGGGGTGGTGCAGCAACCAGGCCAGCAGGATTTGGTCTGGCGTGCCGCCTGCTCGAATGGCTGCTAAATTTTCTGCAACGCTCCGGATACTACTGACCCGAGGATTTTTTGGTTTCGGCTGAAACATGAGCGCTCCGCCTAATGGCGACCAGGCCATGGGATGCCAATCCAGCTCCAGCGCCTGGTCCAGCGTGCCGTCCAGGAACGGATTCAACTGCAGGGCCGAAGCTTCGATTTGATTGGTGACCAGTGGGAAATGACGATGGAGCATAGCAAACTGCCGGGCTGAAAAATTGGAAACGCCAAAGTATCGCACCTTACCCGATTGTTTCAGCCCGGTGAAAACGGCTGCCAATTCCCGGGGATCCATCAACGGGCTTGGGCGGTGAATCAGCAGTAAATCCAGATAATCGGTTTGCAGGTTTGTCAACGATTGCTCCACCGACCATAAGATGTGTTCCCTGCTGGTATCGTAGGATTTGATCCGGTGGTGCGGGCGGTTGGCGGTTACCAGTTTGATGCCGCACTTGCTAATGAGTTGCATCCGCTCCCGCAGGCCGGGTTGTGCTTTGAGCACCTCGCCAAATTCCGCTTCTGTGGTGTATTCACCGTAGATGTCGGCGTGGTCGAAAGTTGTAATGCCGAGCTCCAGGCAGTGCTCGATCATTTCCTGCATCCGGGAGGTCGACATTTGATGCCCCCACTTGCCCCAGGTCATTACGCCCGCTACAAGACGGGAGAAGGTGGGGCCGTTGAGGGTGAGGGTGGTGGGCGCCAGCATAGGGTCGGTTTTTTTTTAATAATGGTGAATGTTGGCTTCGGCGCTTTGCAATTATTCTCCCGCCGCAAATAAAGGGGGGCGCCGTTCTTCGAACTCGGTTTGTTGTTGAAAACGGTGCGCCAGTTCGAGTATCGGTGCTTCACCGTACAGGTTACCCAATAAAGTAATACTCGTTGGGTGGCCTGTATCGTCGAAGCCATTGGGCAATGCGATGGCCGGATGGCCGGTTAAGTTGGTGATCTGAAGCTGATGACCGCCGCGGGAGGGCGCGATCACGACCTCAAAACGCTGCATCATCCGGTGCATGGCCTCGATCAGCTCTTGGCGATGGCGGTTGGCTTGCAGGTATTCCACGGCGGGAATAAAGCGAGACTGGCGCAGGGAATTGGCGCGGGAGCGATAATTTTGTTGCACCATCTCATCCACCCGGCCGCCGCGAACGAGTTCGTCGAAAAAGGCGCCCGCTTCCGCGCGCAGGATGATGTCGAATACTTCGAAGGGAAAGGTGTCGGGCAGGCTCACGGGCTCCAATTCCAGCCCCATCCGCCGGAAAGTTTCCAGGCTGCGTTCATTGTGGATGCCGTTATCGGTGCTGTCTTTTTCAAATAACTCTTCGAGGTATCCCACCTTTACATTTCGGAGCTCGCGCCCGGGTTGAAAGGGGAAAGGGGCATCCACCGCAGTGCGATCCCGGGGGTCGGCGCCGCGTATGGCGTCCAGCACCAGGGCGCAGTCTAAGGCCGAGCGGCAAATGGGGCCCACCTTATCCATTGACCAGGAGAGCGCCATTACGCCGGCGCGGCTGACGCGTCCGTAGGTAGGGCGCAGCCCCGTAAGCCCGCAGCGGGTAGATGGGGAAGTAATGGATCCCAGCGTTTCGGTGCCCAGCGAAAAGGCGACCAGCCCGGCGGCCGTAGCCGAAGCCGAACCGGCCGAAGAGCCGCTGGCGCCTTGCAGGGTATCCCAAGGGTTGCGGGTTTTGCCGTCGAACCAGACGTCGCCGCGGGCCAGGGCCCCAGAGGTCAACTTGGCGATCAGAACGGCCCCTGCGGCTTCCAATCGCTCCACGACCGTGGCGGTGTAATCGAGCACTTGGTTCCGGTAAGGTGCTGATCCCCAAGTGGTTGGGTGTCCTTTAACGGCCATAAGGTCTTTGACCCCGTAAGGAATCCCATGCAGCGGCCCTCGGTAGTCGCCCGCAGCAATCTCGCGGTCGGCGCGGCGGGCCTGCTCCAGGGCCAGGTCCTCGGTGATGGTGATAACGGCCCGCAATTGCGGGTCGTACTTTTTAATGCGCTCCAGATACATCCGGGTCAATTCCAGGGAGGTGATTTGACCGGAGCGGATGAGGGCAGCCAATTGGTATACGGGATAAAATGCCAATGCTTCCCGCTCGCCGGGTAGCTGCGGCGCTTCTACTTCGGGCCAGCTAGAGGCCGTTGCCGCCCGCGGCATGGCGAAACCCTCCGGCCGGGGGTCAAAATACAAAGCCGGCGCCGTACGGTAGTCCAGCGTATGTTGCCGCATGGAGTCATAGCCATCGTAGTTGCGACCCAGGTACCGGTACATTGTGTCGATAGCCCGGTCAGAAAAATGTAAACCGATGAGCTTTTGGGCGCTCTCCACATCGCTCTTGGAAAATTCGGAATGCCGGTAAGCCTTGCATCCGAACAGCAGGGTCATTAGCAGCAGCAGGGCCCATAAAACAGGAGGATTTAGGCGGAATTGCATGGTGGTTGGTTGTTCGTTTTGCTGGTCGGAAGATAATGAAAAACCTTAGCTCTTAAAGCGGATCCACATCCACATTAACCCGTACGCCCGAAAAACCTTCCTTGCCTTGCAGATGATCGATTCCTTCCAGAATATGCCTTTTGGCGCTTTTGATCTTCCGGGCCTCCCGCGGCAATTTCACCAGGAAATCCATCAAATAATAGGAGCGAACCCGGGAAACAAGCGGAATGGCGGGGCCAATGACGAGGCTGCCGAGCTGGCCTTTGATATATTGATCGTAAATGCGGGTGGCGTCGTTGAGCACCTGGGGTTTGCGGTGTTTAAGGGTGATTTTGATCAAGCGCACGTAAGGGGGGTAGGCGAACTCCTTCCGTTCGTTGCGTTCGCGATCGAAAAAGCCCGCA
>CAYWHT010000170.1:0-8077 GCA_964458135.1 uncultured Saprospiraceae bacterium
CGTATAATCAAAAAATTGCAATTTGGAGGCCAACTACTAAACCCGCAATGGGTTCCTTGGTTAATGCTGAGGGCGCCGTTTCGAGCGCCCCGATGCTAACAGGCCTTCAGGTTTCAGCATCCGCAGCCGCGCCAAGCGGCGGCTGCGAGCATCCCTCCAGGGCGCTCCTACCGCTTCGCCACCAGCTCCGCATAAATCAAGCGCGCCAAAATATCAAAATCGTGTTTATCCAGCCGCTCATCGGTCATATTGGTGAGGGCTTCGTCGAAGATAGCCTGGAGGCGCTGGGCGTAATCGGGCTGGTCTTTGGCGGCGGCGAAGGCGAGGAGGTACTTGTCGAGGCGTTCTTTACGGCGGCGATGCCAGTAGAGGCGCAAGGATTGGATGACGCCGCTGGCGGTGGCGATGAGGGCGATGACGAGCGCCATGACTTCGGCGTAGCGTTCCCAGAAGGTGGGTTCGTCGCGGCGAAGGTATGCTTCTACGCCGGTGCTAAGCGGATAAGGCATATCTGCCGACTGAACATCTTCCGTCATGTAGGCGTAGATGGGACTCTGGATGACCATGCGCGGTTTGGCGGCGAACAAGGCGCGGGTGAACTCGTAGACGTACTCCTCCTCGGCCCGGTCGGAAGTCAGAAGGATGACGTCGCTGGCCACCGTATTGATAAACTGATCGAGCATCATGGAAGGCGTGGGCGGCAGGTCGATGGGGCGGATGCGGCCGAGGCGCAGACATAGGGCCGCCCGGTTGGCTTCGTCCAGGTTGAAAATCTTCCAGCCGTTGGCGGCCAACGCCTCCGCCCGCTCCGCCTGCGTATCGGACCAGAAAAACATCACCTCCGCCTCGGAAGTATCGGTGGTGATCTCGAAGTCGGAAAAGTTGGCGTACTCCATAAAGCGCAGGAAAGAGTTGTAGCGCTCGCCGCCTTCTTCTCCGGCGTATACCTTGCGCCCCATAATGAGATAGAGGAAATTGATCTGTTCGGGCACGGAGGGGCGGTACATGGCGTAGGCGGCGCGTTGGAAGAGGGGCAGCATGGTGCGCAACCGGTAGACCGATGCGCCCAGATGCTCGTCTAGCTCGGTCTGATCCATCACCAGTGAGAACTCCGCCTTCCCTTCGGCCACCCGGCGCGCGCCCTCGATGGCGTTGTCGACGGGCGTCAACTCCAAATTGTATCCCTCGTTAGATAGGATGTTCTGCAGGAGCTTCGCCGTTTGTGCGTAGCTCCGGTCGTTGTGATCGTAGGTGAGGCGCAGGGGCCGGTCCGCTTCCTGGCAGGCGGTAGTGGAAAGGGCGAGGAATAATAGTAGGTTGGCGAATGGTCTGAGCAAGATGGTCGTGTTTTGTTGGTGTGGAAAATGGTGGCTACTGCTCATACGGCTTTTCAAAATTAAGAAATCGACATCCTTACACAAGCCGGTCTGTATTGCACGGCCGGCATCCGATGCATTACCCTTTACGGGGACAACGCTTGCTCATTATCGTACAGAGACAACCGTCGAAAAATCCCGCCCCTCCGTAGATAATCATTAAGCATTTGTTAAGAAACTTTTTATTATAGAATCGTACTATTGCCCATAGAAAAATTGCTTATAGTATGATCAAATGGTTATTCGCTAATGAATGGAGGTCTAAACTGCGGTCGACTTTCTGGCAACAGAGCGTGGCGGTCAACGTCATTCTGGTGCTTTTGGGGGCTTACCTGGCGCTCAACTTCCTGATTTTAGGCTTTGCTCTTGATGTTATTCTCGAAGATGCCTTTACCGGGCGCACGGCGCTGGAGAGTTTCAATGCGTTGTTTTTATACTATCTGTTGTTCGATCTGCTCATCCGGTTCTTTTTGCAGTCTTTTCCGTTGCTGGATGTGCAGCCCTATTTGCTTTTGCCGGTCAACCGGCGCAAGGTGTTTCATTTCATCCTGACTAAATCGGTGATTGATTTCTTCAATTTTCTACCCTTGCTGATGATTCTTCCCTTCGGCATCAAGGTGGTGTTTTCGAGCTATCCGCCCGGCATGGCTTGGACCTGGCTGGCCACTTTACTGTTGTTGATCGGGTTCAATCACTTTATAAGCTTCTTTCTCAAGCGCAACTTCAGTGTGCGGCCGCTGTTCTCCATCCTTTTGCTGGCGGCGCTGGTGGTGCTGGTGGTGGTCGATATAGAGGGGCTATTGCCCTTGTCGAATTATTTCGGCCAATTGATCGATTTCATTGCTACGCAGCCGTTGATGCTCGCGTTGCCTTTGGCGATGGTTGGCGGGGCCTATTACTTGGTGTTTCGCGCCTTTAGCCGTTACATCTATCTCGACGCGCTGGCCGCGAAACGGCCCCGCCGGATTAGCAGCGGGCAAAATATCGCTATCCTCGACCGCTTCGGCAAGGTGGGTGAATTGGTGCAGCTCGATCTCAAGTTGATCCTGCGCAACAAACGCCCCCGCACTATGCTAAGCATGGCGTTGCTTTTCCTGCTGTATCCCTTGCTGTTGACCGGGCTGGAGGAAGCGGGCTACGGTCTGTTTATCGTTTTTGGAATCATCACGGTAGGTATGGCTACCGCCAATCACGGGCAGTACATGCTATCCTGGGAAAGTAACTTCTTTGACTTTCTCATGGCGCGCAACTTCTCCATGCGCGACTATTACGAAGCCAAATTCTTATTATTCGTAGGCTTTACGGGAGTCGCCTGGTTGCTCAGCCTGCTCTACGGTTTTATCGACCCAGTTTATCCCGTTATCTTTACGGCCTGCGCCATCTTCCATATCGGATTTAATTCGTTTGTCACGATGGTCTTTTCGGTTTATAACACCCGAAAAATCGATCCCGAAAAAGGCGCTTTCTTTAATTTTGAAGGGGTGGGTGCCTCCCAATTCGTTTACACTTTGCCGATATTCCTGATGCCGCTTTTCATCTATTTACCTTTTGGCTTGCTGGGGCGTCCCTATCTGGGCTTTTTGGCGATAGCGCTGGTGGGCATAGCTTGCCTGCTGATGCGCAATACGCTTTTGGATTGGGTGACGCGTCGGTTTTGGGAACGGAAGTATGCGATTACGGCGGGCTTTAGAAGGAAGTAATTGGTAGTGAGTAGTTGGCAAGGGCTCCGTAGGGGGAAGCTATTTAAGGACAAGGCCCACCCTATTATCACCCTCTTTTTATTAAATGAGCCATCAACCCTAATTATAATTGAACTCGAACATCAAAAAATCAACAACCATTATGATATCCATCCATAATTTGACGAAAGCTTATCAGGAGAAAGTGGTGCTCAATGTGCCGGAGCTGGACATTCCACAGGGGGAATGCTTCGGTTTGGTGGGCAACAACGGTGCGGGTAAGACGACCCTCTTCAGCCTCTTGCTGGATCTGATACGACCGAGCAGCGGGGAAGTGCGGCTTAAGGGAGAAGTGGTAGCCGGATCGGATCACTGGAAAAGCTTTACCGGAGCCTATCTCGACGAGAATTTTCTGATCGATTTCCTGACGCCGGAGGAGTACTTCGAATTTGTCGGCAAGTTGTACGACATGAATAAAGCTGACGTGCACGATTTCCTGCAATCGCTGGAGGAATCTATGTTCCACGGGGAAATCCTCGTCCATCAAAAGTACATCCGGGATCTTTCCAAGGGGAATAAGAAGAAGGTGGGCATTGCCGCCGCGCTGCTCAGCAAACCGGAGATCCTCATCCTGGATGAGCCTTTCGCCAACCTTGACCCCAGCTCCCAGATCAAACTCAAACAACTCATCAACACCCTCGACGACGAGATGACCATCCTCGTCTCCAGCCACGATTTGACGCACGTCACCGAAGTGTGCGAACGCATCGTAGTGCTCGATCATGGGGAGATGGTCAAGGACTTGCGCACGGAATCGCAGACGCTGGAGGAACTGGAGGCGTACTTTTCGGGCGGTTCGGTGGTTGGAGAGCGGGATCGGTAGCCGCTGGGCCCTTACTCTTCCACCCCGTACATCACCTTAAACTTCTCCTCCAGCCGATCCATCGAATAGCGGTCGTGCAAGCCGTATTCCAGAGTGAAATCCTCTTGGATATCCTTGCGGTAGTATACCAGCCCCAGGTCTTTGGCGTAAAATTCCAGTCCGGAAAACTCCTGCTCCAGAAAACCCTCTTGTTCCTGCTCCACCAGTTCGCGCACTTCAAAGAAGATGCAATCCAGGGTTTCTCCTTTGTACTGGTAGGTTGTATCTCCGCGGTAGATGCGGTTTTTGATGAGGGTCGTGGTGATGGAGGTGTCTGTGGGTGATTGCCAGCGAATTTTGTAGAGGAAGACGCCACCGGAATCGCGCACTTCGAAGGGAAAGGCGTTGCCTTGCAACACCTCCACCCGGGAACGATGCTGCTCGCCGGTGGAATCGCGGGCGTAGACGTACATTTCTTCCAAAAGCACGCCATTGCTAACCATCTCCTCGCGGATGAATTGCTGCGGCAGCAAATCGTACTCGTAATAGGTGCCGGTCAGGAAGATGCTGTCGGGTTTGACGAAGGAGCGGTAGTACCAATAGTTGGGCGCGAGGGAATCGTTGCGCAGGCTGCGGTATTCGTAAGTCAGCCCGTCTTTGAGCTCCTTGAGCGGAAAATAATAGCCTCGGATATCCCGGTATTCATCGGGCTGACAGGCGGTTAGGAAAGCAAAAACACCGAAGAGCAAAAAGATTTTGCGGGGGCGCGGGCAAAAGACGAAACTCATCGTACTAGCTTGTGGTTTACTTAATTGAATGTCAAAGTAAAGAAAGCGCACAAAAGTTTGCGGCAAACATGCCATTTTGGCAGCAGAAACGTTAAATGTTTAGCATGGTACGATATCTGAGGTTCCTTGGTTGGAACCGGGTAGCCGTGGTAAATATGTTTTATCTTTGTTATCATCCATTTTGATCATGATCGAAACTCGACCATATGTTGGGAAGTATTGGTAAGACTGTTAAAAAGATGTTCGGCACGAAGCACGAGCGGGACGTCAAATCCTACATGCCCGTCGTAGAGCAAATCAACGAATACTACGAGGAGCTGCAGGAAATGAGCAACGACGAGCTGCGCAACAAGACGCAGCAGTTCCGCGAAAGGGTAGCCGAGTATCTCGAAGAGGTGGATCGCGAAATCCAGGAAGCCCAAAACGAAGCTGACCAGGAGGAAGATCTCCACCGCAAGGAAGAAATTTTTAAAGAAATTGACGAGCTCACGGAGAATCGCGATCAGGAGCTCGAAAAAGTCCTCAAAGAAATCCTGCCGGAGGCTTTTGCCGTGGTTAAAGAGACGGCCCGCCGGTTCAAGGACAACGATACGCTGACGGTAACCGCTACCGAGCACGACCGCAACCTTGCGGCCTCTTCCAATAAAAACTACGTCTCCATCGAAGGTGAGCAGGCCGTCTGGAAAAACGAATGGACGGCCGCCGGCGGAGATGTCAAGTGGGACATGGTGCACTACGATGTGCAGCTCATCGGCGGCATGGTATTGCATGACGGTAAGATTGCGGAGATGGCGACCGGTGAAGGTAAGACCCTTGTGGCTACGCTGCCCGCCTACCTCAACGGCCTGACCGGTAAGGGCGTGCACCTCGTCACCGTCAACGACTACCTCGCCCGGCGCGACCAGGAGTGGGTGGGGCCCATCTTCGAATTCCTGTTCCTGTCGGTTGATTGTATCGACAAGTACCGCCCCCACTCCCCGGAACGCTCGCAAGCCTACCACTGCGACATTACCTACGGCACTAATAACGAATTTGGCTTCGACTACCTCCGCGACAACATGGTGCGCTCCACCGAGGAGATCGTACAGCGCAAGCACCACTTTACCATGATTGACGAGGTGGATTCCGTGCTGATCGACGAATCGCGTACTCCGCTCATCATTTCGGGACCGGTGCCGCAGGGCAGTGAGGATCAGGAATACTACGCCCTCAAGCCCCAGGTGGAACGCCTCATTCAGGCGCAGCGCAAACTGTCGACGGAATATTTGGCGGAAGCCAAAAAGAAAATCGCCGAAGGGGAAACCGGCGTTCAGGAAGGCGAAGGCGGCATGGCGCTGTTGCGCGCCCACCGCGCCCTGCCCAAGAACCGGCCGCTAATCAAATTTCTGAGTGAAGAAGGGGTGAAGGTAATCCTGCAGAAAACCGAAAACCACTACATGCAGGAGCAGTCCAAAAATATGCACCTGGTTGACGAGCCGCTTTATTTCACTATCGAAGAAAAAACGCGCAACGTAGAACTTACCGAGAACGGCGCCGAATTCCTCGCCAAATACACCGACGATCCCAACTTCTTCGTGCTGCCCGACATTGCCAGCCAGATGGTCGAAATCGAGGAGAACGAGGAGATGTCAGAAAAAGAAAAGACGGAAGCCAAGAACAAGCTTTCGCAAGATTTTTCCGTCAAGTCCAAGCGCCTGCACACCATCAGCCAGCTGCTGAAGGCCTACACCATGTTTGAAAAAGATCAGGAATACGTGGTGATGGATGGGCAGGTGAAAATTGTAGATGAGCAGACGGGCCGGATGATGGAAGGGCGCCGTTATTCCGACGGCCTGCACCAGGCCTTAGAAGCCAAAGAAAACGTAAAAGTAGGTGACATCACCCAAACCTACGCAACGGTGACGCTGCAGAACTACTTCCGCATGTACCACAAGCTGGCCGGCATGACCGGTACCGCCGAAACCGAAGCGGGGGAATTCTGGGAAATCTACAAGCTGGACGTCGTCGTCATTCCCACCAATAAGCCGATTATCCGCGATGATCGCGAAGATACCGTATACAAAACGGCCCGGGAAAAATACAATGCCGTAATCGAGGAAATCGTAAAGCTCACCGATGCGGGCCGCCCCGTGCTGGTGGGCACCACTTCGGTGGATGTTTCCGAGAAGCTGAGCCGCATGCTCAAATTGCGGGGCTTCGATCACAACGTCCTCAACGCCAAGCAGCACCAGCGCGAGGCGGAAGTCGTCGCCGAAGCCGGTAAGCCGGGCAAGGTGACCATCGCCACCAACATGGCGGGCCGGGGCACCGACATCAAGATCACGCCCGAGGTGCGCGAAGCCGGCGGTTTGGCCATTATCGGCACGGAACGCCACGAATCGCGGCGCGTCGACCGCCAGCTGCGGGGCCGCGCCGGCCGTCAGGGGGATCCGGGTAGCTCCCAGTTCTACGTATCCCTCGAGGACAATCTCATGCGCCTCTTCCAGTCGGAACGCATCGCCAAACTGATGGACCGCATGGGCCATAAGGAGGGGGAGATGATTCAGCACTCCATGGTGACCCGCTCCATCGAACGCGCGCAAAAAAAGGTGGAGGAAAACAACTTCGGCATCCGGAAGCGCCTGCTGGAATACGACGACGTGATGAACATCCAGCGGGAAGCCATCTACAAAAAACGCAAAAACGCGCTGTACGGCGATCGCTTGTCGGTAGACCTCAACAACATGTTCGAAGGCATGATCGACAACCTGGTGGCCCAGCACAAGCAAGGCGGGGATTACGAGTCTTTCCGTCGCGACATGCTCAGCATCCTGGGATTAACCCCGGAAATGGATCCGATCGACTTCGAAGAGCCGCCCATCGACGACGTGGTGGAGCGCGTGCAGCATCAGTTCAAAGAATACTACGATCGCAAAAGTCAGCAGATCACCGATTTGCTGTATCCCGAGATCAAAAACGTTTACGATACCAAGGGCAATCAGTACAAGCGTATTCTGATCCCCTATTCCGACGGGCGCTCCAACCCGATGCCCATCACGGCGGATATCGCCGAAGCCGTAGAATCCAAAGGCGGCGCCATCATGCGCGATATCGAAAAAGCGGTGACCCTCTCCATCATCGACGAAAAATGGAAGGAGCACCTGCGCGCCATGGACGAACTCAAGGAGTCGGTGCAGGCCGCTTCCTTCGAACAGAAGGACCCCCTGGTCATTTACAAGATGGAAGCCTATAACCTGTTCGAGCAGCTCATCATGGATATCAACCACGACGTTACTGCCTACCTCTCCCAGGGTACTTTGATTTTCCCTAGCGGCCAAACCCTCGAACAAGCCCGCGAACAAAAGACCGACCTGAGCAAGGTCAGCACCAACC
>CAYWHT010000171.1:0-3331 GCA_964458135.1 uncultured Saprospiraceae bacterium
TAATCAAAAAATGGCTAATTTTCGACTCAAAGACCAAACCCGCAATGGGTTCACTGGGAAAAATAGTAGTTATAGTCATACAAAATCGAATCCTGCTGCGAAATCTGTCTAATTTGCTCAATTTGTTTGCGAATCGTGCCGGTGTTCATTTGGTAGCGTTCCATGGCCGCGCTGAAGTGTTTGATTTGGTCGTTGAAATCGTCTTCTAAAAAGAAATGTTTACGGACTTCGATGCGGTAGGTGCGGCCTTCGGTGTGCATTTGAATGGCCCGGTGGTAGTACTGAAGCGCCAGCTCAAAATGGTGATTAGAGTCGAGATAAATCATATTGTGGCTGCCGATGCGCTCACCGATAGCTTTATAAATTTCCGGGTAATACCTGTCGGACTTGTCGAGGTCCTCTTCCAGAAAGTATAAGTTTTCCAGCAGCCGGCACCAGCGGCCCATTTTGTTGTGGGCGCTGGCCAACAAATTGTAACTAGCAATGTAGCCTGGCGAGTAGATGTTGAGAATTTTGACGACCTCGTGTTTACACGCAATAGATTCGGTAATCAAAAAAGACAATAGTTCTTCTGCTTTCGTATCATTTTCGGCAATGCCGGGAAAAATACGACGGGAACAGCATCCGACCCCGTGAAGCAGATTTTGCCGTATACTTTCTCGCTTCGTGGCATCATAATAACTTTCGGGCTTTTTTTCTTTATCGTAAAGCATACGTAGCTCGAACAACTCTTTAAAGAAAGCTTCCCAGTTTTTTCCGGAAGTTCTGGATATTTGCTCCTTTATCACCTCAAACCCTCCTCTTAATACTTGATAATAATAATCACTCAGATACCGAAGCTCGTGCATGCGGATGAATATATTGGAAAGAGCGCCGTAATTGGAGGTAAAGTTAAGGTTGGGGCGCGATGCTCGTTGTGGGTCTAGTTTTAGGCGAATGCCTTCTACCAATAAGACGGATTCCCTAACCGGATACATGCCGGCCGTATTGTTTAAGATTTCCGTCAATCGCGTCTTGCGGGCCTGTAGAGGAATGTTCATGACATCTCTGTACTTCAGTATCTGCGGCCGGTCGGAAATGTCGTTATTCCAGCTACTGGCCCGCGCGACCTCCATGGCGATTGCCTCGCACCTTTTCATCATCTCACTCGGCTCTATGCCAAACTTGGGCGCTTCTTCTTTTCCCAGGAATTTAAGTTGAATGTGATCTTTCAAGGTGTAAAGCAGCTTGCGCAATTGAAGGGAATAAGCGTGCAATTGATTCGCCTTGCGAAAAAATTTACCCGACAAGCGATACAACGCCATCACGGTAGTGACATTCCAAGCATTGATGTTGTCTTTGTACAGCGCATTTAGAAAGTAAGGCTCGTCATAATCATGGATTTTCAGGATGTCCGGTTTAAATTCGGCTTCTGTCCCGGATATCATGCCCAGTATACAATTGCCCAGGCTAGATAATAAATTACCAATGTAAAGCTTGGTGTAGGAATTAGTGAGGTGCTGGTATCCTGGGCGGTGCAACCAATGGCACTTGTCCCATATGGAAATGGGAGGCTGTTCTTGAGGAGTGGGTTCGGAGTAATGGGATTCGACGATTGCGTCAAGCGCCCGGTAATAATACATGAAAGCAAATACCGGGGGGCGAAAATCTTGAACATCCAGCTGTTCCTGTTGAGTTTGTCGCCATTTTGTTTTTACAATAAGCTGGTCAATCAGTTTTTTAGCTTTGGGGAAAGCTTTCCAGCTAAATTCTTGCCCTTGGATGGGTTCTTCGAAAAGCTTGTTTTTGAAATACAAAAGATTGCCAATGTTGCTCAAATAATCGGCCTTTAGAGTGTGCAGCCGTACGGCTTTTGTAGCTTCTGCGCCCAGGTGAAATTTGTCCTGGACCCGGATCTCACAATCGAAAGGTTCCTGATTGATGCCGAGTAGATAATTGACTTCTTGCTCATTTTTAAGTAGATCCAGAAATGTGAATCCGTCAAAACGATATTTTTCTAACAATCCCATCAATGCAATAGCCGGCGTGTAGAGCATTTGGATGTACTGATAGGGTGTGGGATCTATTTTGGAAGTACCGTTGGGAGCAGCGAATTGCTTTGCTTTTTGGCTGTCTAGCAGCTCTCCCCGGTTGGCTTGAATTCGGTCACCGATTGCAATGGTAAGGGTTCGATAATAAGAATAAGCTGAATCGTAGGCTCCGATTTGCTCTAAAGTAAGTGCTGCCTTTAAATTTCGGCGCACCCAGAGGAAAAATTGGTGGCGTGTTAGTTTGTCGCGGTTTCGCTTCGGCAGGCGGATGGTTTGGATAGATTCGTTGTAATACATCAGGGCTTCGTCAAATTCCTGATCGTAATAATGAAGATCGCCAAGGATGTTTTGAATGAAGGAAATGGCGTGGATAAATTGGTTGTCATTGTGGATAGGTTGGTAACCATGGTACTTTTTTTCAAGCTCCATTAATTTACGTTTATAGTGTCGCTTAATTTGCAGCGATTCATCAAGCGTAAAATTGAAAGCTGCCGAACCCAACTCGGAAACCTTGGATAAATAGCGAAGCTCGATAGCGATAATGGCGTTGAAGGTGTAGTCAAACAAACTGCTGAGCGTGTTGCGAATGTAGCCCTCCAGCAAATAATTCAATAGTTGGTCGATATAAAGCCTTAGATTCGGTTCCTTATTGACCAAAATGACTTCTGGAATCAATTCCAGATTGCGCAACGAGAATCCGAAGGAGTGAAATTTGAGCAGGTGATCCATGATAAAGGCCGAGGAGAATAAAATCTTATCACCCAGTGATTTCAGGAATCGACTGTGGGCAATGATGTAGGGGCGGTAAACATCCGCCGTGAGGCCTATTTCGTATTGGGTGTTTTGGTCAAAGTGCAAGAACAACCTTTGGTTATAGGTTTTATTGCAAGGATTGTATTCAACGACGATCGGAGCTTCTTCTCGATCATTCAGAAAAGACGGCTCACCCGGTACAATGAGGTGCTCGATCAGGGTGGTTAACTTCTTTGGGCTGCCGTTGCTGCGGTAGGTAAGGTAGATGATGTAGTTCTGAAGCAGCAGCATGAGCTTTACCAGCTTCACCATTTGGGGATCGTTTTGGGATTCCCTCAAACGCTGGTGATTGATCTCGAAAACTGGGTTTTTAAATATTACATAAGCCAGGTAAAGCTGACATACCTTGAGCGAATAATAGGTGTCTTTTTGGTTGTAGTCAAGATCTTTAGCGGTGGTAAGTTTTGCGTTAGCCGGATCATCAGTTTTTATCATTTTCCGGATAGAGTCTTCAAAATTGGCCAAAAAGCTTTTTGGGAGTAATACCC
>CAYWHT010000171.1:3341-8059 GCA_964458135.1 uncultured Saprospiraceae bacterium
TAATACCCCGCAAAGATAAGCTTCCGTCATCCGCGTGATGCCGCCAGGTTTTTGCATTTCGTCCTTAAAAAAGCTGTTGACGTAAATTACTTCATTAAAAATGCTACTATAAAAAGAATCCCGGTCGGCAATATCCGCAAGGGAGGCGTCGTACATCTCCCGCCCACCGATGAAGATAAATTTGGCCATAGCCACATTGAGAAACCCCTTGAGGTTGGCTAATAAATTGGCAACTGCTTCCTGGCGTTGGCGGACGATATTGATCTGGGTGGTTTCCGTAGGATCGAAATACGGATCGGCTGATTCCCGCTCCAAAATAGTACTGCTGGAATTGGGAACGATCTTATCGAGCTCGTCGATGATGAAAATGAAATCCGGGACGTTTGAATTTTTAGGCTTGCCGGAAAGTCTAAAGTGATGAATGTCCTGAAGAATTTCAATTAAATCCTGCTCAATTTCTTTGTTGGAAGCAAAGGGGTAGTTGAGTTCTTCTTTTCTATTGGTTTTGTTGAAAGGAAGTTTAGCGCTAAATAGCGAGGCAGACAATGAAAACGTTCCTCCTTTATTTCGTTCTTGTTGAAAAGTTACCTGGGCGTTAATCCGGTCGTTTAAACCCCTTAATTTCTGTCTTATCTTTTCCTCTTTTGAAAAACGAATATCTTTTCTAAAAAAACTAATAATAAATAGCCAAAGAAAGTAGAGTTTTCTTTTATTAACTATTTGAATGGGAGTGAAATACTCATCCCAAAAATTCAATAACCGGCGTGCAATTTGTTTGAGGATGTCAATCTCGTTTACGGTTTCCTGCGAGAGGTTGATTTCAATCTTTTTGAAGTTTTCATGTTCCAGATCATGGCATCTTTTATCCAGCTGAGAATTTTTAGAATTTTTATCCTGCAAGTAAGTAACCAGTGGCAACACCAACACCAACAATAAAAGTACCAAGAATATAGCCAGAAAAATGCTTAAAGAGATTGACCATTTCACTAAGAGTCCTACTAGAGTCTGGATAAAAGTTACAGCATTCCACATGGGAAGTCTCAGGAAATAGGGGGAGAGTTGCCCTATGATCAAAAATCCAAATATCCCGAGGGTGCTTGCAGCAATGCCGATTGAGGCTAAGATTTCATAGCGATCATTTTTCAGGTCAAACGTTGCTGGAAAACCTTCCCTTGGTCTTCTTGCGCGGCAGCGCTCAAAAGTCTTTTGGTTGTTTTCCAATAATCGCGCTCTATTCGCCTCATAGATCGCCTTGCGTACTACACTCGTTTTCCCCATACCCCGAAATCCGGTAATTAGGTAGGCGCCGGATTTACTCTTCGATTTGAGCAAGATATGCTTTAGCCGGTTTACTATTTTTCGCCGACCGATAAACCGGTCCTGCGGGCTTGTCTCTGCGTACGGACTATGAAAAAAAGAATAATCATCTAGCTCGATGTAGACATCCTTGACCTTGCTAGAATAAGCAGAACGGAGGGCTCTTTGGTTTTTGCCGGGGGTAGAAGTACTCATTTTTTTGAACGCGTTCAAGTTGTTTAGGGAATTCAAACTACTGTTAAAGCAGCATTCAAGTTAAGGTAAATACTTCAAGATGTTAATTATAGCACAAGACTACATTTTTTGTGGATTTTTTTGCTTGAAAACCCATCAAAAGGAGCAAATAGGAGCCCCGCAGCCGTGGCTGCATCGAATTGAAAATTACCTTTCTCGGCAGGCGCTAAAACTTTGCCAGCCCTGGGAAGGAAGGCAGGTGAAATGCACCATTATCCGTGGCTCGGAAAGCAAGCTTCCTGAACTTGTAATAAAAAATGGTCCAAAATTCCCCCGCAATTCCGTTTCCCATCCAATATTCCCGCGGCTTCCATCGTTGGGATGGCGAACGTACTAAACAACACGCTTCTTAATTCCAAAACAAAACCGCAACCATCATGAGTACAACTGAAAAATCCTCCAACGCCAACAAGTACGCCGTACCTATTTTGGCGGTCCTCGCGGTACTATTGCTGGGCGGGGTGATCTACCTCGCTATTCAGAACAACAAGCTCTCCGAGCAAGTCAACATGCAAAGCGAAGAACTGGACGAAGCCGAACAACTGCAACAAGAACTCCAACGCGAATACGATAACGCCATCTCCGAACTCGACGAACTCAAGGGCGAAAACGAAGAGCTCAACGCCCTGATCGAACAGCAAAAATCCGATCTGGAGCAGCAGCGCCGCCGCATTTCCGGCCTCATCAAGACCAAGGCCGATCTGGACCGCGCCCGCCAGGAGATCAACCAACTCCGCACCCAGGCCGATGAATACCTGGCCGAAGTGGACCGCCTCAAGGAGGAAAACCTCGCCCTACGCGAAGATACTTCCGCCCTGCGCACCAGCCTCTCCCAAACCACCCAGGAAAAGCAGGCCCTAACGGTCGCCTACGAAGAACTGGAAGTGGAGCGCGAAGAACTGCGTGGTAAAGTGGATGTCGCCTCCGCCATCAAGGCCAAGAACATCAACGTGACCGGCTATAAGATCAAAAACAGCGGCCGCCTGAAGGAAAAAGACAAGGCCGGCAAGGTCGAC
The DNA here is from genome assembly GCA_964458135.1 of uncultured Saprospiraceae bacterium. Lineage (GTDB taxonomy): Bacteria > Bacteroidota > Bacteroidia > Chitinophagales > Saprospiraceae > CAYWHT01. The sequence goes on from CAYWHT010000171.1 coordinate 5,909, forward strand.
CAACTCAAGGTGTGCTTCGAAACCGTACCCAACCAGGTGGTCGAGCCAGGCATGGAGCAATTCTTCGTGCGCATCGTCGACCCCCTGGGCGAAACCCTGGCCGTGGAAGCCATGGGCTCGGGCGTGCTCACCAATATCGCCACCGGCGAGCAGGTGCGCTACACCAAGTACGTGGAAAACGACTACAACAACGGCGAAGTCCAGCTCTGCACCCAATGGAAGTCGGATACCGATTTTCCGGAAGGGCAATACCAGGTAGAAATTTACAATAAAGGTTACCTGGTAGGACAGGGCGCCTTTACGCTCGATTGATGCTGACCCGTCCGAAGCCACGAGGACGGGTGAAATTTTTAATTTTTAATTTTTGATTTTTGATTTTGGATTTTGGATTGAATGCTTCGGCAATCCAAAATCCAAAATCCAGAATCCAGAATCCAAAATCCAAAATCCAAAATCCAAAATCAATTCAATTCTACTACCCCAGCAAGCCAGTCAGGCGCCGTCAGCAAAATGACTTTTCCCCTTCCGTTCAATTCCCAACTTCTTCATATGGTACTCCAGCGCATTGGGTTTCATGTTTAAAATTTCTGCCGCGCCGCTGCTGCCGCGCACCCGCCAGCGTGTCTTTTCCAGCACCTTGAGGATATACAGCCGCTCCATACTTTCCTGCTGTTCCCTGATGTAGGCCATATCCACCGCTTCCATTTCCCCCACGAGGGCGGCAATGTTGATCTTGCCGTTTGCCGGATTCCTGGTGGAAAGAGGCGGTGTACTTTGCTGCGGTTGCAGGTCAACGATGGGCGAGCGTTGGGTGATGACGGCCCTTTCGATCAGGTTCTGGAGCTCGCGCACGTTGCCGGGCCAGCGGTATTCGAGTAGGCGGTCGATCGTCCGGGCGCTGAAACCCTGAAACGGCAGACCGGTCTTGTGGGCAAATTGGCCGGCAAAGTGTTGCGCCAGCAGGGGAATGTCATGTTCTCGGTCCCGTAGCGGAGGAAGGTGGATGGGAAAAATATTGAGCCGGTAGTAGAGGTCCACCCGGAAGTTGCCCGCTTTTACTTCGGCGTAGAGGTCGCGGTTGGTGGCGGCGATGACGCGAAAATCCAGCGGTAAGGGATGGTTGCTACCCAGTCGCTCGATTTCTTTTTCCTGGAGTACGCGCAGCAGTTTTGCCTGGAGCTCCAGGGGCAGTTCCCCGATCTCGTCGAGGAAGATGGTTCCCCGGTGGGCCAGCTCGAATTTTCCGACGCGCTCCTTGGCCGCCCCGGTGAAGGCGCCCTTTTCGTGACCGAAGAGCTCCAACCGAACCCTAAGTGTAGAAGCCAGGTCGCTATGCTTTTCCAAAACGGTGGAGCTGGAAATCGTTCCCGCCGATACTAAAGTAGACGGTTACGCTATTTTTTTGGCGCCGGCCTATATGAATCGCCTGGTCGCCGGAAGTAAGCGCTTGGTTTCCAGTCTGGTTTTATTTTCCGGGGGGCAACTGATGTACAGGCCAGGCCTGGAGGAATGGCTCCCCTTTGTGCGGCTGGTAGAGAATATGCGGCGAGAATTCGATAACCCCGCCTTGCTTTCGCGCGATTTGCTCGAAATCCACTTGCTGGAGCTATTCCTGCGCCTCAACCGCATGAAGCCGCAGGAGCAGCAATCGAACCCCACTACGACCTGGGCTGCCGAGCGATTGACTCAATTTTTTCTGGAGCGATTGGAGGTTTATTTTTCCCAGGAAAAGGCAACTGATCAGCCCGCGCCTACGGTGGCGTATTTTGCCCGCCTCCTGCACGTGCATCCCGCCCATCTCAATGCCTGCATCCGGCAGGTTTTGGGTAAAACGGCCAAGACCGTCATCAGTGAACGGACGATGATTGCGGCCCAGTCGCTGTTGCGCCACACGCGGGAAAGCATTGGCGAGGTGACCTACGCCCTGGGGTTTGAGACACCTTCTTATTTTAGTTATTTTTTTAATTCGAGCTCCGCTTCCTATTTTCCGTTTCCGGTTGTTGCGGATGGCTCTTCTTGCCGGTTAGTTGGCCGCGCATCGGCGGTAGATTCTCCATTATCGGTGGGGTGCTTTTGATCCGAAATTTTGGGATGCGGTATATAGTCTGACAACTCAGGATTTGTGAAAATATGACGCCGCTATTTTTTCGG
>CAYWHT010000172.1:0-8007 GCA_964458135.1 uncultured Saprospiraceae bacterium
GGTCGGTCAGGTAGCTATGGGCTATCTTTGATTCAAGAGTTGCACCCCACTCTTGGATTCGCACCTTGTCTATCGCCAAACTAAGCTCCCGAAAACCATCATTTACTTATTTCCCGAGGCACACTACTCACTCCGCAATCGCCAGGGTCGCCATACTGATTCGGGTACCGGGCAGCGCCAACAACTTCAGGGCGCAAGCTTCCAGCGTGGCGCCGGTAGTGATCACGTCGTCTATCAGCAAAATGTGCGCTCCTTTGAGCTTGTCCGGCGCCGCGACCTGAAATACCTCCAGTACATTTTGGAATCGCTCGATGCGCGACTTTTGGGTTTGGGTCGTCGTTGGAGCGATCCGACGAAGCCCTTGGCCCCAGATTGGCTTTTCCATACTCTCCGCCAACCCCTCCCCAAAACAGGCGCTTTGGTTAAATCCGCGCCGCCGCTCTTTTTTGGGATGCAGCGGTACCGGAACCAGCGCGTCCACCTCCCGAAATCCAGTCGTTTCCCGCAGTTGGTAACCGTAGTACTTACCTAATTGGTATCCGATATCGCGACGGCCCCGGTATTTTAATTCGTGGATCAGCCTTTGGGTGCGCCCTCCTTTAACGAAGTGAAACAGAGCTGCTCCGGCCTCCAACGGAATGCGCCCCCAGAAGCGCTCGGTAAAGGGGTTTTCGGCTTCCCGGTGAAAGAGGGTGTGGGGGAGTCGAAACTGGCAGTCCACACAGATTAAGGCCCCATCCGGAGGCAAAGCCTGCTGACAGGCCGGGCAGAGGCGGGGATAAAAAAGAAACAGTAAATCTTCCCACCAACGGTGTATTGATCGTACGACGGGGCGACTCATAATTGGCCAATTTTGCGGTGGGAAGTGGAAAAATGAAAATTGTCGAGGTGGGAAAGAACGATTAAAGCTTGTTGGGAGTTTGCTTTTGATGCCGAAAATGACCAGATTTGGGTGCCTGCAAAGTCATTTTTGCGCCTCGTGGCAGCGCTACATTCAAGAGTGGGGTGCGACTCTTGAATAAAAAAATGGTGAAGGGAGATTTCGTAGGGCCATTTGCAGGCCAAAGGCAACCTATCAACAAGCTTTTAGTGATTCTTACGGTCTATCCTTGCAAAAACGTCTGCCCCGAGAACGGGACAGACGCATCAAAACAAAACGAAAAACCAACTTTAAACAAGTCCTTTTACAAGGTATTCAACTGAAAAATTTGAATGATTGTTGCAGTTTCTTTGCTAATTTTTTGTAAAAGTCGGCAAATGAATAAATTGGCTGGTTTTGCCGATTAAGCGGAGGTGATCCTTCAACCGGATTTTACTACCCAGCTTGGAGGCGTACGGGCACCCGGATTTTTTCGCCTTGCCGGTTGATGGTCAGCACGACCTCGTCACCCACCTGGGCCTGGCCGATGAGGGCTTGTAATTGCGGCACACCGGTAATCTTTTCGCCATCGACGCCCACGATAACATCCTTAGGCCTTATGCCCGCATATTGGGCGGAACCTCCGTCGATTAAGTCTTCCACAACGACGCCCTGGGTGATATTCAATCCTAGCGTATTGGCGTAGTCATTATTCAACTCGCGGATGCTTACGCCCAGGAAGGGGCGTCGGTAGCTGCCGTATTCGATGATATCGTCAACGATACGGGTGACGAGCTTAGAGGGTATGGCGAAAGCGTATCCCTGGTACACGCCCGTTCGGGTGGCGATGGCCGTGTTAATGCCCAACAAATTTCCGTCGGCGTCGACGAGTGCGCCTCCACTATTTCCGGGGTTGACCACGGCGTCCGTTTGAATAAAAGATTCGATGGCCTTGCCACCGCCGAGTAGACGAATACTGCGTCCTTTGGCGCTGATGATTCCGGCGGTAACGGTGGAGGTCAGGTCAAAAGGATTGCCGACGGCCAGCACCCATTCTCCGATCTGGGCGCGGTCGGAATCGGCGATGGTGATTGCGGGTAATCCGGTCGCTTCAATTTTTAGTACGGCCAGGTCAGACTGTTCGAAAGTTCCGACAATTTCAGCCGAAAACTTGCGATTGTCGCTCAGGGTGACTTCCACTTCATCGGCGAATTCCACCACGTGATTATTGGTGATGATGTAGCCGTCCGGGCTGTAGATGACCCCGGAACCGGAGCCTTGCCGGGGGCCGTTGTCACCGAAGGATTCGGGAAATTCATCGCCGAAAAAAAGCGAAAGGGATTATCTTCCTCGGGAGTTTTTTCGAGCTTGGCCTGATCTTCCGTGCTGCGAGCCGTGATGTGCACCACGGCGGGTCGGGCGCGTCTGGCGGCTGCGGAAAAATCAAAGGGCGCATTGGCGGCGTTGGGAGCAACATTGAGATGGCGAACCGGCTGAACGGGAATGGAATTCGGACGCTCGGGTGACGTTCCATCGGATAGCAGGATGACCCCTCCCAGGACAATCAGTCCACCAATTATCCCAGCTGATATTAGTGCAAAGATCTGCTTCATGCTGATAAGAAATTTAAGGAAAATTAGGTATGCCGCTTGAAATGAACATTCAATAAACTTACAATTGAGAGGCTTTGTTACCGCTATTTTTTGCTTTAACAGGAAATTAACAGCAATTTGGGGTTATCTTCCGGAAAAATGAGTATTGGTTCCTATGTATCACTCAGACCTTTACGAACGTAGTGGAAAAGGGCGGAAGTCTCTTTTCCATTCTTCGGGCGCCGTTGACCTACCGGCTGAACTTCGGGCGGAGCCCGGCCTAGAACAAGAAATGTTGCAAGCCCCAGAATTTGTTACCGGCTTAATGTGGGGCGTCCCGCGCTACGGGCATCCGGAGGGGGAAGTGTACAAACACGTAGCTGAAGTCTTGCAAAACATTGACCGGCTCGATATTAATGCCCTGATCCGGCGTCAGCTCCGGTTGGTTGCTTTCGTTCACGATACTTTTAAGTACCTGGAAGATAAAAGCCATCCGCGCGACTGGTCCAAACACCATGCCGTCTACGCCCGCCGCTTTCTGGAGCATTACACCGACGACCCCGCCGCTTTAACGGTGACCGAGCTGCACGACGAAGCTTATTACGCCTGGTGCAGCAAGGTCCTGCATCGCCAAACCCGAAAGGCTAAGCAACGCCTTGAGCACCTGCTGAGTCAGCTCGGTCCGCACCGCCAACTTTACTACCTATTTTTTAAATGTGATACGCTCACCGGCGACAAAAACCCGAGGCCGCTGGAATGGTTCGAAAGTGAAGTAAGCGGAATTAAGCTCGTGGAAATCAACTAATTATCGTCTGACCACCGCAAATGCCGAGGATGAAATTAAAATAGATGTTTAAGGCGGCATTTCGGCCCGTTCGTTGGAAACTTTTTTACCGCCTGCGCCGTTGGTGCTATCGAAAGTTATTCGAAGCAAACGCCGTTAAAGATGACTTTCAATTTTTAAATATTTTCATACTTTTATGGTGGTAATGTCAGAAGATCAAGACAAACGGCACAAGCGGATTTTCGAAGAGGAATTTCTTCCGCAAATCGATGCGTTGTACACCTTCGCATACCACCTTACCTACAACGAGGAAGACGCCAATGACCTCGTGCAGGAAACCTATCTAAAGGCCTACCGGTTTATCGATAAGTACATTGAAGGCACCAACGCCAAAGCGTGGTTGTTCAAGATTCTGAAAAATGTATTTATCAATCAATACCGGCGTAAAAGCAAGCAGCCTACCAAGGTAGACTACGAAGAGGTCATCAATTACCACGACGAGGAAGACACCAACTATTCGAGCTATCTCGATATGAGGGAAGAGATGTTCCAGCATATGATGGGCGATGAAGTCACCAACGCCATCAATGCCCTGCCGGTGGATTTTCGGGTCGTGATTCTTTTGTGTGACGTAGAAGGTTTTACTTACGAAGAAATTTCTAAAATCATCGACATCCCGATCGGGACCGTGCGCTCGAGATTGCACCGCGCCCGCAACATGCTCAAAGAAAAACTGAAAGCGTACGCCGAATCGCACGGCTACAAGGATAAACGCTCCTAACAATTGATCTCATTGGAAATTACCGGTGGGACGCAATTTGTTTCACCCTCCGGTACTTTCCAAGACTAAAATCGAAATCAATTAGTTAATCCGAGCTACTCAGCGGATGTTTCCCTCTGATTCAATACCCGCTATCCGTGGCGGCCCCCTGACAACCCCATCAACCGATTTTGATTTTACTTTTAACCCGGTTCAATTTTTTTAAACCTTTTGCACGATGACGATAAAGCATGCATCTACGGTACTTCCGGTTTTACTTGCCAATCTCCACCCTTGGTTGCGGAAGCCCCTGCGCTTTGTCGTCGTCTTGCCTCCTGGCTCTCAACAAGGGGGGAATGCTCTGAGCCTCTGAGTAGCCAAAAAACTCAAGTCATGAGAGATCAAAACTATCAACAGGACCTCGTCGACAAGGTCACTATGTACCTGGACAATGAACTAAGCGAAAATGCCGAAAGGGAATTGCTTAGAGAAATCCAATCGAACCCTGCCTACATCAGGGTCCTGAGCCAAGAAAAGTCCTTCCGGGAATTTATTAAGAATAAAATCCACCGCCGCAAGCCTTCTCCCGCCCTCATTCAATCCATTAAGGAAAAAATCAGGATCACGCCCGCCTGAGTCAGCACCAAGGCAACACCCAAAAATTATTCTAAACGGTTATTTCCCATCCATCCCAAAGGCTTTTTGGGATGGTTTTTTTTAAGAACTTCGAGCAATACTATTCCAATGGCGAAAAAAACATTCACCGTTTGAATTTATCCAGACTACTTCTCCTCACTTCAACCCTTCTCTTTTTGGCGATGCCCGGGGCAAACGCCCAGGTTGAGCTCCATGTCGAATTCCAGGCGCTGCTCGAAAAAGCGGAGTTGGAGTTTATCCAGCCTGTCGAAGCTCGCTACAAGGACACTAAAGCGCATCGCAACCGTTTTCAGCCCACCGATTTCGCCATGCGCTCCCGCGCCGAGAAACTGGAAATTCGTTATCTCGTCTATCCCTATAACCCGAACGAGGCGACATCCGCCCATCCGCACCTGCGCGCCGTACGCCTGCTCGTCCACCTGGCCACCAACGACCAAAGCTTCGTCATGAGCGGTAAGGATCTTACCGAAGCAAAACTCAAAACCTACAATGCCGACTGGGGTAAAACGTTCTTTTTTACCCCCAAAGCAGCGTTTTCCAATCGTTCTCACTGTAAAATGCTCGCCCTGCACAAAGCGGAAACCGGAACGGCTTTCGTATTTTTTCTCTTCGACAAAGCAGAAAGAGCGCTCGATTATCGGGAATATACCCTGAAATTTCAAGGTTGACGAATGCGGCCTACCGGAAGGGCCGCCAAAATCAAAACACTGGTCTATAGCTTGCTAAGCGTAACTTGCTTTAACTGGGTAGCCGTTGAATGCCGCCTTGAGCCACAGGCTGCCCAATCAGCATACACAAATTTTGGGTTGTCAGACTATATATTTCAGCTTTCCCCGTTTCGTATGATTTTTTCATTTTTTACACACCCAATCGATTCGGTTTGTATTTTTGCCCTATTAATCAGCCCATTATTTGCTCTAACCAATGGAACCCATCAGCGTTTTTGACATGCTCAAGGTCGGCATCGGCCCTTCGAGCTCCCATACCCTCGGTCCTTGGCGGGCGGCGCGGCAATTCATCCGCCGGCTGCGCGACCGGAAGTTGCTCGTGCAGACCCACCGGATAAAAGTATCCCTATATGGCTCCCTGGCGCTTACCGGCAAAGGCCACGGCACGGATATTGCTGTCGTGCTGGGCCTGTGTGATGCGGATCCCGTAACGATTCCCCTATCGGAAGTTCACGACCTCCCCGAGCGGGTAAGTCACGATCATTCGCTGCAACCGGAGGCGGGATTGCAAATCTGCTTTGATCCTGCAACCGATATCGTCTTCCACTTTTCGGAACGCCTTCCCTTCCACGCCAACGGCATGCGTTTCGAGGCCCGCAATGTTCAGGGCGCCACCCTGCATCTGGACACGTACTATTCCATAGGCGGGGGCTTTATCGTCCGGGAAGGAGAAGAAAACCGCACGGAGGCGGTTCGTCTTCCCCATTCCGTGCAGCAGGGCGCCGATTTGCTCCAACACTGCCGGGAGCAGGCATGCAGCATTGCCGATATCGTCTGGGCCAACGAACGGGCCTGGCGTTCCCCCGGGGAAACCGAAAGCGGTCTGCTGCAAATATGGCGGGTCATGCGGGAAAGCATTTACCGGGGCTGTCACCGGGAGGGTACGCTTCCCGGGGGCCTCAAGGTGAGCCGCCGTGCGCCGGCCATCAACCGCAAGTTATTGGCGGATGCCGACTATTCTAATGTGGAGGAGTGGATGCACCGCATTCGCTACGGCCGCTACGGCTTTTCCGATATCTTGAAATGGATCGGCTGCTTCGCCATGGCGGTTAACGAGGAAAATGCCAGCTTCGGGCGCATCGTCACTGCTCCTACGAACGGCGCCGCGGGAGTTATTCCGGCCGTCCTCCTTTACCTTCACTGCTTTACCGATCGGGAAGTCACCCCGCGGGAGATCGTCCGCTTCTTACTCGTTGCGGGGCAGGTCGGCAGTCTCTTCAAACAAGGAGCCACCATCTCGGCGGCCATGGGCGGGTGCCAGGCCGAAATCGGCGTATCCAGCGCTATGGCCGCCGGCGCATTAACGGAAAGCCTGGGCGGCAAGCCCGAGCAAGCTCTGATGGCGGCCGAAATCGCCATGGAACACCACCTCGGCCTCACTTGCGACCCCGTGGGTGGCCTGGTGCAGGTGCCCTGCATCGAGCGCAACTCAATGGGCGCAATCAAAGCCATTACCGCCGCCAAAATCGCCATGGAAAGCGACCCCTCCCGCGCCTGCGTCAGCCTCGACCAGGTTATCCGAACCATGTGGGATACCGCCCAGGATATGAATAGCAAATACAAGGAGACTTCACAAGGAGGACTGGCGGTGAATATTTCGATTAAGGTGCCGGAGTGTTAAGAGGGGATTTGGGATTAATCATTGGCGCCGGTGGTGTTCAAGTTGGCCAAACCGGGTTGCAATGGGTAAAGATGTCCGAGCTCGCAAACATCGCAATACCTCCTGACGGGAGGCCGTAAACCACAAGACGGTTCGACTTCACATTCCAATCACCTCCTCGGCCGTCACCACATACACCCGATCGCCTTCGCAAATCCTTAGATTGCCCAGGCCCGTAAAAGCACCAAAGGCGGGTAGGATGCCGCACTGCGCTCCGAAATAAAAACAAGGCAGGCGGAGGCGCTGTCGGCCGAAGCCCCGTAGCCTTACGGCCGGGTGAACGTGACCGGCGAGGTTATAGTAACCTTCAGGCATCCCTTGCTGAGGATGATGGGTCAGCACAAAGGGGCTCAGGAAATGATGGGGCTCCAACACTTCAATAGCCGCAGAGCGGTAGGCATAATCGGTCAGCTGGTCGTGATTGCCCGGGATTAACCCGAAGCCTACCGGAGCAAATTGCCGGACAATCGCCCCCAACTCCTCCCAATCGCGCGTGTAATCCGAGTGGAACAAATCACCGAGAAATAATACACGCTCCGGTTTAAATTCCAATAGCAAACTCAGCAAGCGATCCCAGTTGGTGTCATCCACCGCCGGCGGCACCGCCAATCCCTCCCGCCGGAAATGCGCAACCTTGCCCAGGTGCAGATCCGCCAATAATAAAATTCGGCGGTCAGCCCAAAAAACCCCTTTGTATGGGTGCAGAACAAGCTGTTGACCCTGTAGGATGATTTCTTGCATGTGCCGTTCATTCGGTCAATGAAGAAGTTGTTAACCCGCTTTAAGCACATCCCATGCACTATGGTGCGCCCCTTACCAACTACTAGCAATTTGTCTCCGGCTAAATTTTAAAAGTTAGTGAGGATGGAGCATCTTAAGGGTGCTTAATCCAAAAAAATGTCGCATTTCACTACTACTACACTGTGTAATAAGTTCTTTGATGTTTTGGGAGGGGTATTTTGGCGAA
>CAYWHT010000173.1:0-8002 GCA_964458135.1 uncultured Saprospiraceae bacterium
ATATTCGTGGACGCCGGTGTTTTGTTGCGTGGGGTGCAGGATTTTTGGGCCCGGATCAGCGCTACGAAGCTTAAGGCCTGGTAATCATGCCTTCTTCCATGAGCTGGAGCTTGAGTTCCTGAATATCGTCAAAAGCGAGGCGGTGCGTTCCGGGCATATCGTAATCGGCAAAGACAAACAACTGGACGACGCTCTCGTACTCGCCGTCCGGAAATTCCTCCAATCGTTTTTGTTCTCCCGGCTTAAGGATATGTGACATGACGTCGAGCTCCAGGGCGTATTCATTGACCCAGCCGCTTTTTCCGGCAAACCAGGCGGCGGCCGTAATTTCTTTTAACTGTTCGGCCACCTCCTCATCGTATGCGAATACCAAATCGACCGGCGTAGGTTGTGCATTATTCGCTGCTTCCGATGCTTCCAGCGTTACCGAGCGCAGGTTGAATTCATTCCCTCCAGCGCCCTCGAAAATCGAGCAGGAGGTCATTAGTAAAAGAAGGAATCCGGTAAAGGTTAGTCGTTGCATAAAGCTTATGGGTTTTGGTTCTGTATTTACTAAAGCACTTGATCCCGGCACATTGTTTAAGGGGGAGCTCTTATCAGATTGGTCCTCCTTTTCCGGGCTTTGAAAATTTTTATCCCTTTTGGCGGGAGTTCGTTATTTTGGCAGATCCACTCACAAAAAATTTGATAGCTTATGCCCAAGACTACGGTTTACGGTTTGTTTTTTCTGTTGATACTGGCGGCTTGTTCGCCCAAGGCGGCTTCCCAATTGCAAAGCGAAAAAGATCCAGACTTGATGGAGCGTGCGGATGCCCTGGCGCATCGCTTGATTATTACGGACGGCCACATCGATTTGCCGTATCGCCTGAAGGTGAAAAATTTTCGCCTGACTCGCGAATACATCGGTATTCCCGTGGAAACCGAGGAAGGAGATTTTGACTACCTGCGCGCCAAAGAAGGCGGGTTGGACGCCCCCTTTATGTCCATCTACATTCCGGCAAGTTATCAGCGGGAGGGTGGCGCGAAAGCCCTGGCCGACTCTTTGATCGGAATGGTGGAGGGCATCGCCGAGGCCCATCCCGATAAGTTTGCCGTAGCAACTTCTCCCGATCAGGTAGAAGAGAACTTCTCCAGGGGCCTGGTGTCCCTACCCATGGGTATGGAAAACGGAGCGCCGGTTGAAGAAGACCTCGCCAACGTGCAATATTTCCACAAAAGGGGCATTCGTTACATCACCTTAACGCATTCCAAAGATAACCAAATTTGCGATTCTTCCTACGATACGACGGGCACCTGGGGTGGCCTGAGCCCCTTCGGCCGGCAGGTGGTCGAGGAAATGAACCGGGTAGGCATCATGGTTGACATTTCTCACGTCTCCGACAATGCCTTTTACGACGTCATGAAAATTACCCGGGCGCCCGCTATCGCATCCCACTCTTCCTGCCGGAAATTTACGCCGGGTTTCGAGCGCAATATGAGTGACGATATGATTCGCCGCCTGGCCGAAAACGGCGGAGTTATTCAAATCAATTTTGGTTCCTCCTTTTTGGATAGCGCCTACCAGCGCCGCGACGGCTACCTCGACGAAAAACGCACCGAGCTGCGTGAGTTGATGGCGCAAAAAGACTTGCGCCCCAGCGATCCCGAAGCAGGTAAACTTATTGCTGATTTCCAGCGCAAAAATCCCGGCCTGTTTGCCGATGTGCAATTGGTGGTCGATCATATCGATCACGTCGTTTCCCTGGTGGGGGTCGATCACGTCGGTTTGGGTTCGGATTACGATGGAGTCGGGGATTCCTTGCCTACCGGACTCAAGGATGTGTCGCAGTACCCCAATTTGATTTACGAACTCCTGCGCCGCGGGTATTCGGAGGAAGACATCGCCAAGATCTGCCACCGGAATGTTTTCCGCGTCTGGCGGGAAGTGGAGCGCGTTGCGGCGGAAGAGTAAGGCGGTGCGGCGCCCTGCGCTGCAAATTCCCAATTCTCGAAAACCATCATTATTTTTGCCAGGTAATTAAACTTCGGGTCCGCTATGGTAAGTGGGCTCTCATCCAAGACTAAGAAATCATCCATTATGAGGAAGTTTGTTGTGCTTTTGGGTTTGTTGTGGGGCATAGTGAGTTTGCGCGCCCAGGGTGACACTACGGTTTATCAGGTAGCGGAAGAGCCCCCCCGCTTTCCGGCTTGCGAAGAGCTGGATACGACCGAAGCGGCTAAAGCCCAGTGCGCCGAGGAAGCCCTTTTGGCCTTTATGTACAGTAATATTCAATATCCGTTGGAAGCCAGGCAAAACGGCGATCAGGGTACGGTGGTGGTCAGCTTTGTCGTGGAAAAGGACGGTAGCATCTCCAATCCCGAAATCGTTCGGGACATTGGCGGGGGCTGCGGCCTGGAGACCATCCGGGTTGTCAACCTCATGAACGACGCCATGCAGCAGGCCGGCGTGGGCTGGAAACCCGGCCGCGTAGATGGCCGGCCGGTGCGCGCCAGGGTGTCGCTGCCCATTCGCTTTCGATTAAAAGAAGCGCCGCCCTACACGATGGTGGAAGAGGATACCGTATATACGAGATTTGATGAACCCTTACAGTACGAAGGGGGCACCGAAGCGCTTTTCGCCAAATTGAACGAAAAGCTGGACTATCCCGATGAGGGCAATGACAGCTGCCGGGTGGGGGTTGTTGATATCAGCCTGCTCGTAAAGCCCGACGGCAACGTCAAGATCCTGGATGTGACCGATTACAACAACCTCGGCTTTGACTTTTGGTACGAAGCCAGTGAGTCGGCAACTTCCACGATGGGAGGCTGGATTCCCGCGGTCTACAAAGGCCGTAAAGTTCCCGCCGCCTACGAGTTGAGTCTCAATTTTACGCCGACGGCCGATCATTGCAAAAGGGTAGTGGAAAACTACGATCGCGCCTCCGCCCTGGCCGACGAGGGGATGCAACTGTTCAACAACAAGCAACAGGAAGCCGGAGTCGCCAAACTCACGGAGGCTATCGAGCTTTTTCCCGATGACGCCAACTTTCTCTACCTGCGTGGGCAGGCCTACCTGGCAATGGATCGCTTCGACGAAGCTTGCGCTGACTTGACCAAAGCTCGCGATATTTCCCTGGAAAATTGGTACGACGAATTACTGCCGGTCATTTGCCGGGGGCAATAACCGTGCCTCACACCCCAATCTTGGCGCCATCCGGGATATAGCACTTCTTCTTCAACACGATAATCCCGTCCCTCACGACGTGGGTGTCTTCTTCGGTATCCGGAAGCGAGGAATCGCCCCGGATGGTGACATTGTTGCCGACGCGGCAGTCCTTTTCGATAATGGCTTTTTCAATCAGGCAGTTCCTGCCGATGCCCATGGGGGCGTCGTTGGGGTCTTGTTCTTTGGCTTCGATTTGCTCCAGGGTTTCGTAGTAATCGGCGCCCATGATGATGGCGTTGGAGATTTCGGTGCCGATTTCGACGCGTGCGCGAATGCCTACGATGGCGCGTTCCAGCTTTTTACAGCGCACGATGCATCCTTCGGCGAGCACCGATTGGTTGAAGAAGGTGCCGTAAATCTTACTGGGGGCGAGGAGGCGCGGGCGGGTATAGGTGACGTAATGGTTGTCGAAGAGATTGAATTCCGGAACATCGTCGGTCATGGCGATATTGGCTTCGAAGAAGGACCGAATCGTTCCGATGTCTTCCCAATAGCCTCCGTAGGAATAGCTGGCTACGCGGTGGCCGCCGTTGATGGCGATGGGAATGATCTCTTTGCCGAAGTCGGTTGCATTGGGATTTTCTTTGAATAATTTATGCAGGAATTCCTTTTTAAAGAGGTAGATACCCATGGAGGCCAGGTAGAGCTTATCCTGTTGGCGGTATTTTTCATCTACTGCCGACTGCCAGTCGGGCAACAAGTCCATGCTGGGTTTTTCAATGAAGCTATCGATAAAGCCTTCCTCGTTGACCTTCATGATGCCGAATCCCGGGGCATCGCGGTCGATGACGGGGATGGTGGCGATGGTGACGTCGGCATCTTGTTGGCGGTGGTAGTCCAGCAAGGCGTGAAAGTCCATCTGGTAGAGCTGGTCGCCGGAGAGGATCAGGATGTATTCGTGTTCGAAATTGCGCAGGTGGTGCATGGTTTGGCGTACGGCGTCGGCGGTGCCCTGGTACCACATGTTACTGCTGGGCGTTTGTTCGGCGGCCAGGATATCGACGAAGCCGTGGCTAAACATATCGAAATTGTAGGTATTCTTAATGTGTTGGTTGAGCGAAGCCGAATTGTATTGGGTAAGCACAAACATTCGGCTTAAGCCGGAATTCAGGCAATTGGAGATGGGGATGTCGATGAGGCGATATTTTCCCCCAATGGGCACGGCGGGCTTGGAGCGTTGGCTGGTCAGAGGGTACAGGCGGGTTCCGGCGCCCCCCCCCAGGATGATGCTAATGATCTTTCTAGCTTCGGAAGATACCATAGTGTGCTTATCTTTTTAGAATGAGTTGATCGTAGATATTGCGGTAATTGGCCGCGGAGCGCTCCCAGGAAAAATCGACCGCCATGATGCGCGCCCGGGTGGCCTGCATGCGCTCCTCCCGGATGTAGAGCTGTTGGGCCCGGAAAACTGCCTTGTGGCTGTCGGGCAGGCTAAATTCCCGAAATCGGACGCCCCTTCCGGCACCGCCGGGCTCGCCGATATCGATCACCGTATCCCGCAGACCGCCCACTTCCCGGACGATGGGCACCGTGCCGTAGCGCATGGCGTACATCTGATTGAGCCCGCAGGGCTCTACCCGTGAAGGCATCAGCAAGAAATCGGAACCAGCGTACAGTTGATGGGCCAGGCCCTCATTGTACTCGAGCGCTACGTCAAACTGACCCTGAAACTCGTACAGCAGGCGCTGAAAGGCCTGGTGTATTGCTTTTTCCCCGGTGCCCAGCACGAGGAAAGCCACCGGCAACCCGCTGTTCAACACCTGTTCGATCAGGCCCGGCAGCAGGTCGGCTCCCTTTTCCCGCACCAGCCGGCCGATGAAGGTGATCACCGGGAGTTGAAGATCGACGTTGAACCGCTTGGCGAGGATTTGCTTGTTGCGATTTTTGAAATCTTCAATGGCGCCATTGTAGTGGGTCTGTATCAGCGGATCGCGGGCCGGATCCCAGACGTGAACGTCGATGCCGTTTAAAATGCCGACGGACTTGCCGCTTTCCTGGCGCAGCAGGCCCTCCAGGCCATTGGCGAATCCTTTGAGCTCCTCCAGGTAAGCAGGAGAGACCGTAGTGACCCGCCAGGCGCAACGAATGGCGCTGGCCAGGGGGTTGATGGCGTCGCCCCAGTCGAGCAGGCCCCGGTGCTCCGACCGGAAGAGTGGAAGCAAATCCTGGCGTTGCCAGCCAAAGGCGCCGTGGTATTCCCCGTTGTGGATGGTGAATACGGTGGGGGTGCCCCGCAATGACTGGTATTCCAGGGCGTAATTAACCAAAAAGGGAATGAGGCCGGATTGGTGGTCGTGGCAATGCAGGATGCGCGGGCGCTCGGGGAGGTTGAGCACCCACTGTAGAACCGCCTGCTGAAAACAGAGGTAGCGCTCCGTATCGTCTTCGTACCAACCACCTTCGGGCCGGGCGTAGATCCCCGGCCGGTCGAATTTGGTGGGGATGTCGATGACGTATAAAGGAAAGCCCAACTGATCACTCGCCTCCCTTTCCACCGTAAAGGGAAAGAAATTTTGGTGCAACCGAACGCTGCCCCGGTATACCGGACGGAACGATTGCCGGGTGATCCACTTCGTATAGTATTTGGGGATGACCACCCCGGTAGAGGCGCCGGATTGGTTGAGATACTTCGGCAAGGCGCCAACGACATCTCCCAAACCTCCCGCCTTTGCTGCCGGATAACATTCTGCGCTGATGTGTAAGATATCCATGGAGGGGTGGGTGTTTTGCTTTCAAATTAAGGATTTCTGATGGAAACCATAAGCTTTTCCACAATTCTTGCCGCTCCCGAATAAAAAAGTGTCTGCACCGGTTAGATACAGACACTTTGACTTATCCTTGTTCCTGTTCTTGCTTCTTGGCCTGGCGATGCTCGCGCTTGCTTTTGCCAGACTTGGGCCGCGCCTTGCCGTAGGATTTGCGCCAACGCTTCCCTTTTCTGGATCTTCTGTCTCCTTTACCCATGGTGAATGATTTTTCGGTGATTTTGAAATGCCGCAAATTTAAGGAGGATTGGTGGAAAAAAAAACGGAAGCTTGGAAGGGTGGATGGTTGGATGGGGTAATTGGAGGTTTGTTTCTGTGGAGGCTCTTCGCGACTATTCGATTGACTATGCGTTCTTACTGGCAAGTATTAATTTTGAGGCTATTATTAAACTTTTCACCTTGAGCAATCTCTCTTAGACGTCCATTTGCCGCTCATTCATTTTTTCGTTCTTCCGGGAGGGGTTTCCTGTATGCTTGCAGGGCATTTGCGATCTTGCGATCATTTGCCAGGCGTGGCACCTTGTTTTGTCCGCCGAGTTTGCCTTGAACTTTCATGTAGTTGCGGAAGGCGCCCGTTTGCATGGGTCGTAGTTTCAGGGGTTGCAGGATGCCGCCCTCGATGAGGTCGCGGTAGTAAATATTTTGTTCCACCATCAGTTGATCGAGGCGTTGGGCGAGGGCATCCGTATTTTCGGGCAGTTCGGTGAATTCTACGAACCACTCGTGGTAAGGCGTGCTCCCGTCATTAGGATTCACCTGCGGGGCCACCGTAAACTCGACGACCTGGCAGTTGAACTCGTTGGCGGCTACGCGCATGGCTTCGTCCACTTCTTTGCCGATGACGTGTTCGCCGAAGGCGGAGATGAAGTGCTTGATGCGCCCCGTGACGAGCAGTCGCGGCGGATCGAGCGAGAGAAACTCCACTGTATCACCCAGGTTATAGCCCCACAGGCCCGCGTTATTGTTGATGATGATGGCGTAGTTGACGCCGGGTTCTACTTCGGCGAGCGACAGGCGGGTAGGATGGTCGTTAAAGATTTCTTCGGCCGGCGCGAATTCAAAAAAGATGCCGGAATAGGCATTGAGCAGCATGCCGGAATGCGGTTCTTCGTCCTGAAAGGCGACGAAGCCTTCGGAGGCCGGATAGGTCTCCACGCTGTCGATGGGGCCGCCGATCAGCCGTTCCAGGCTGCGGCGGTAGGGCTCAAAGTTGACGCCGCCGTAGACAAACATGGAATAATTGGGGAATATTTCCTTGACGGTAGATTTACCGGTGCGCTCGAGCAGCCGTTCGTAGTACATCTGCACCCAGGGCGGGATGCCGCTGATCAGGCGCATGTCTTCTTCCAGCGTTTCGTCAACGATTTTTTCCAGCTTTTCTTCCCAGTTTTCGATGCAGTTAGTGTCGTAGGAAGGCATCTGATTGGTGCGCAGCCAGCTCGGCACCTGGTGGTTGACGATACCCGACAGTCGGCCGGTGGGAATGCCGTCAATTTCCTCCATTTCGGGGCTGCCCGAGAGGAAGATCATCTTGCCGTCGAGCCACTCTCCCTTGCCGGTGCGGGCGTAGTAATTGAACAGGGCATTGCGCGCGGTGCCGAAGTGATTGGGCAGGCTGTCTTTAGTCAGCGGGATATATTTGACGCCCGAAGTGGTGCCGGAGGTTTTGGCGAAGTATTTGGGGTACCCTTTCCAGAGCACGTCCGCTTCCCCTTGTTTGATGCGCTCCACGTAGGGCCGGATGCCCTCGTAATCCCGGATGGGTACTTGTTGGCGGAAGCCGTCATAGGTTTCGATACTATCCAGACCGTGCTCGCGCCCGAAGGCGGTGCGCTGCCCCACTTTCAGGAGTTGCTGAAATACCTCTTCCTGCGCCGCGACGGCTTCGGAAGCCCAGCGTTGAATATCGGCGGCTACTTTGCGGGCGTAAGGTTTGATGATAAAGGAGCGAAATCCCATGTGACCAAAGGTTGAGGGGTGAACGATAAAAGATTTGGGCTGATGGGGTGGAAGACAAAGGTAGGGGTTGTGG
>CAYWHT010000174.1:0-402 GCA_964458135.1 uncultured Saprospiraceae bacterium
ATCAAAAAATGGCTAATTTTCGACTCAAAGACCAAACCCGCAATGGGTTCATTCCTGAATGTGCGTATAGCCCATCAAAAATCAATTTAATATGTGTCGCAATTCTTCCCACCACCATTCCAAACCCACTTCCAAAAAATGGAAGTTCTACAAGCACTTGCGCGCCTACCTTATCGTAAACGGCATTTTCTTTTTCATTTTCCTGGCAGACGGAGAAGCCCACGAGTGGTGGCAGGTAGCCTACTATTGGGGAATCGGACTGTTGATACACTACCTGCTGGTTTTCCGGCCCTGGGCGACACCCGGTCTGAGCCTGTAGTGGGAACGGCAAAGTCAGAGGCAAATGCCGAGTTGACGTTCATAAAAAAGTGGAAGGTCGGGGGGTAGGTAGAGGAAATAATG
>CAYWHT010000174.1:412-7992 GCA_964458135.1 uncultured Saprospiraceae bacterium
TCAGGATTACAAGAAAGCGAAAAAACGAGTGCACGCTAAAAAGGAATTTTACCAGCATTTGGGGTCCTACATCGTGTTCAGCCTTTTCTTTTTTCTAATTAATGCGGTCACCAACTTTGGCAATTGGTGGTTTTACTGGCCGATGTTGGGCTGGGGTATAGGGATTTTCTTTCACTATATTGATGCATTTGGCGTACCGGGAATCGGTAATATCAATGAAGACTGGGAAGCCCGGGAGATCCAACGTGAAATGAAGCGGCTTCGCGGCCGTGAGGATCGCTACGAGTCTTCCGGAGCATCCGGAGAAGAAGAGCTGGAATTGCCCAAACTGCGCAAAGAAAAAAAGAAAAAGTGGGATGAATCCGACCTGGTGTGATGGATGTGCTCAACGAACCCATTGCAACTTATAAACCAGACCGGTATTGATTCTATTAGCCATTCCAATATTGCGCCCGGAAATAAAACGGGCCCCACCGAGTAGCAGTCCGAATTTCGGACCGACAGCGTAGTAAAGCGCACCACCGAACCGCAACCAACTGGAACCCGCGCCCGCCCCTATTTGTTCGTCGACGCCGGCATCGAAGGTGTGCCTGTTTTCCAGCCAGATTTCAAAATACCAGCGGGTCAGCCCCCAGCCTCCCCGCAAACGCAAGGGAAGGGAGATTTGGCTCTGCGGCACAACTTCCAGGTCCAGCCCGCTTTGCAGATGAAGAAACATCCCGTTGTTCCAGTCGTACTGTCCCACCAGGCGCCCCTGAAAGACCGTCGCGCCTTCGCCGATCGGATTTTCCGTGCCGGTAGGGTAGGTAGAGACCGGAAAGCGAATGCCCGCCGAGGTGATGATGGAATGGGAGCCGCGAGGGTGTTGTTTGTGGGTGTTGCGGTATTTGATGGCGAGGGAGGCGTCCTGCAACCCCCGGTTGGTCTGGTCGATCCAGAGATAGGGGATATTGGCCACAATACTAAAGGTGTCGGAAAAGCCGTACTCCAAAAAGAGGTTATAGGCGCGGGTAATATTGGAGGCTTCCTGCAATTCTTCACCGAAGTAGTATTGATCGTATTGTTCGTAGGCGTACCCCAATGCGGCGTCCATCCGACCGCGCTCGGGCATGAATCCGCTGATGGGGCCCTGGGCGAAAAGCCGACAGGCCGTCAACAATAAAAACGGCAGCAGTAAGCACCGGGCGATGGCGCCTTTATCAAAAAGAGGGAGCATATTAGATTCGGGTTGTCATTAGCTAGTGCTAGACTACCGGCAAGATAAGTTAATAGAAGCAAGGGGAGTGTCGTCGGCCAAACGAAGCGCCCCGCTTTAGGGGCCGGCAAAATTCCATTCCCCGGGCTGGATAAGCCAAAATTTAGACTATATTTGTGCGTTCTTAGAACCTGAACTGAATAGCCTTGTCTGATAGTTTAGTGATTATCCCGACCTACAATGAGCTGGAGAATATCGAGCGAATTATTGACGCGGTATTCGCCCTGAGCAAGGATTTTCATGTACTGATTGTCGATGACGGTTCCCCCGACGGCACCGGCGCACTCGTTAAAAATAAGCAAACGCATCATCCCGAGGCCTTACACCTCATCGAGCGCAAGGGTAAGTTGGGCCTGGGCACGGCCTATATCCGCGGCTTCCATTGGGGGTTGCAGCGTTCCTACCAGTACTTCTTTGAAATGGATGCCGATTTTTCCCACCAGCCTCGCGACCTGGAGCGCCTCTACCGCTGCTGCCGGGAAGAAGGCGCCGATGTGGCCGTGGGCTCCCGCTACGTGCGTGGCGGCCGGCTGGAAAATTGGCCCCGTGACCGCATCCTGCTTTCCTACGGGGCTTCCCTCTATGTGCGTTTGATTACCTGGATGCCGGTAAAAGACCCCACCGCCGGTTTCGTATGCTATCGCCGCAAAGTGCTCGAAACCATCAACCTGGAAAAGATCCGTTTTGTCGGCTATGCTTTCCAAATCGAAATGAAATTCGCCGCCCGGCTCCTCGGTTTTACCATTAAAGAAATACCCATCACCTTCACCGATCGTACCGAGGGTAGCTCCAAAATGTCTAAAGGCATCGTCAAAGAGGCTATCATGGGCGTCATCCAAATGCGCCTGCGCAGCTTCTTATCCTCCTACCGATCCAATCAAGTGCGGGCGGGCGCCAAATCCTGAGCGGCCGTAATTTAGGTTCTCCACGCCCGTCCGTTTCTACCTGCCGGAAAAAAGGGCAACCCCCAAGGCGCCCCCTCCTTTCCACTTTTTCCCACTTGTCGTGCTATTGACCGGTTCACCTGTCCGGGCCCCTCTTGCGCCATCCCTTTTCTTGGCCGTTGTGACTCCAACTGATCTACAGGCTGTGCCGTCCGGCGTATAAATGTTTTCATTATTTATGTATGCAAATATTTGATTAATCATCATTGAATTAGTGACAAACGAGCTAACTGCCTGTTAATGTGGAAAAAAAATACAGCCAGAAGAGTAAAAAAAGTGGGTAAAAGTGGTAAAGTGTGTCAAAAGATCCTATTTTTGGATTAACGAAAGTGGCTTACCATGCCAATGCTACAATTATTAGGCGAGTATGACTGTAAGATTGACGCTAAGGGGCGCATGCGCATGCCTAGTGGCCTGATAAGCCAGTTGGGGGAGGGAGAAAGCCACACTTTCGTTATCAACCGGGGGTTTGACAAGTGCCTGATGATTTATCCCGAAGAAGTGTGGAATGAGATCACCGCGGAGATCAATGAGTTGAATCTATACAACAAAAAGAACCGGGCTTTTATGCGGTATTTTTACCGGGGTGCGCAACGCATCACCCTGGACGGCGCCGACCGGATTCTTTTCACCAAGCGATTACTCGAATACGCAAATATTGACAAGGATGTTATTCTCAGTGCGGTAAACGACCGCATTGAAGTTTGGGCCAAGGAAGAGTACGATCAATTGCTCGATGCCGAGCCGGACGACTTCTCCGATCTGGCCGAAGATGTGCTGGGGCTGGGAGACATCGACAAAAACGGTGATTCCGAATGAGGGATTACCACGAACCGGTAATGCTTCGGGCCGCCATTGACGCGCTGGCCATCGCGCCCGGCGGCAATTACGTGGACGCCACATTCGGCGGCGGCGGTCATAGCCGCTTGCTGTTGCAGCATCTGGACGACAACGGCCGGCTCTACGGCTTTGACCAGGATGCGGATGCGGAGGCCAACGCGCCCGATGACGATCGCTTCGTCTTCGTACCCCACAATTTTCGCTTCCTCAAACGGTTCTTGAAATTGTACGGCTTACGCGAAGTGGACGGAATTCTGGCCGATCTCGGCGTTTCTTCCTTTCAGTTGGATGAAGCCCGCAGGGGGTTTTCCTTTCGCTTTTCCGCACCACTGGATATGCGCATGAACCAGGCCGCGAAGCGCTCCGCCGCGGAGGTGCTCAACACCTATGACGCCGCGGCCCTGCAGGATCTCTTCAGCCGGTACGGAGAGGTGCGCAACGCCCGTTCCCTGGCTAAACGCATCGTCGAAAGCCGGGATTTGCGCCCCCTCGAGCGCATCGAAGATTTCGTGCAATTGCTCGAGCCCTTGATTCGCGGACAGCGCAACCGCTACCTGGCCCAGGTTTTTCAGGCCCTGCGCATCGAAGTTAACGATGAAATGGAAGCCCTCAGCGAATTCCTGGCGCAGGCCCTCGACTTATTGCCCGAAGGCGGGCGCCTGGTCGTCATCACCTACCACTCGGTGGAAGATCGATTGGTGAAAAATTTTTTGAAAACCGGAAATCCGGAGGGGCGCGTTCAAAAAGACTTTTACGGAAAAATATTCCGGCCCTTCCGGCTTATCCATAAAAAGGCGCTGACCCCGGAGCCGGAAGAGGTGGCCCGCAACCCGCGGGCGCGAAGCGCGAAAATGCGGGTCGGGGAGCGCAGCGCGGAAGATTTGCCAACGGAAAATTAAACGCCCAAAATTATGGCGAAAAAGAAAGGATGGCTCGGATTACGGGGTTTAAGCATTTTTTCTTCACAATTCTTGCTGAAGAACCTGCTTTTCCTATTCTTTCTGGGTTTTCTGGCCACCGTATACATTGCCAACGCGCACTACGCCGAACGCAACGTGCGGCGCATTCAGGTGCTGCAGCGCGAAAACAAAGAGTTGCGGTGGTACTACATGTCGCTACAGGCGGACAACATGTACAACAGCAAACGTTCCGAAGTGCTGCGCAAAGTGCGCGAAGAAGGGCTGCGGCCCATCGAAGGGAAGCCTAAAAAAATCATCGTCAATAAGCAGTAGCCGCTTGGGCGGGCTGTAAAGCTGGAAAGAAAAAATGGATATTAAAAACGAGGTGCTCTACCGGGTCTATGTCCTGCTTTTCGGAATCATCATTCCGGTAGCCGTCGTTTTGCTTGGCCGCACCGTGGAAATCGGTTATTTCCAAGGGGAAAAGTGGCGGGAGCGCGGCGACTCGCTTTACGTCAAATACCGCCCCATCGAAGCCGAAAGAGGCAATATCCTGTCGACCAACGGCAGCCTGTTGGCTACCTCCATACCGTTCTTTGACATCTACATGGACCCGAACTCCACCGGCATGTCGGAAGAAGACTTCCAGAACAACCTGGATTCTCTGGCCTACTGCATTGCCACCTACGTCGACAACACTTATACGGTGGGGGGCTTCCGGGATTACCTGTTGCGAAAGCGGGAGGAGGGCGCGCGCTACTTGCCCATTAAAAAGAAGGTAACCTATTCGGAAAAGAAATTTATCGAGCAGTTTCCGCTATTCAACCTGGGGCGCATGAAGGGCGGCTTCATCGCGCAGAAACGCAGCGAGCGCCGCCGGCCCTTCGGCCTGCTGGCCCAGCGCACCGTAGGCTACATACGCAAGGGGGCCAAGCCCGTGGGACTGGAAGGCTATTTCAACGAAGAACTGGGCGGCAAAGTAGGTAAACAGTTGATGGTTAAAGTGGATGACGACAACGATATCTGGATCCCAATTGACGATCTCTCGGTCGTAGAACCCAAAAGCGGGAGCGACCTGGTTACGACCATCGACATCAACTTGCAGGACATCGCCGAGGAGGCCTTACTACGCGCCATGAATCACCACGACGCCGACTGGGGAACGGCGGTATTGATGGAGGTGGAAACCGGCGCCATCCGGGCCATCGCCAACCTGGGCAGAACCAAAGAAGGGTGGTGGGAAACCTACAACCACGCCGTCGGCACCGCCGTGGAGCCCGGCTCCACCTTCAAGCTGGCGTCCATTATGGCCTTATTGGAGGACGGATACGTCGATTTACAGGATTCCATCAATATCGAAAAAGGCAAAACGCAGTTTTACGACGAGGAGATGGTGGATGCTTCCCCTTTTAGCTTTAGCATTGATACGACCAGCGTGCAGCGCGCTTTCGAAATTTCCTCCAACGTAGGCATCGCTAAAATGGTCAACCAACACTACGGGGCGTCCAATGAATTAAATAAGGGGGCGGCTGCCGCCCACTTCATAAAAAAGTTAAGAGATTTTAATCTGCATTTGCCCACGGGCATCGAGATCGAAGGGGAAGCAAACCCCTACATCAAGGAGGCCTACAATAGCGAAGATCAATGGAGCGGCACCACCTTGCCGTGGATGTCTATTGGCTACGAGCTCAAGATTACCCCTCTGCAGCTACTGACCTTCTACAACGCGGTAGCCAACAATGGCCGGATGATGAAACCCTATTTGGTTTCCGATATCCAGCGCTTTGGGGAGCCGGTGCAAACCTTTAAACCCACCGTCGTCAAAAGAGAATTGGCCTCCCGCGCCACCATCGCCCGCGCCCAGCATTTGCTGGAAAGGGTCGTGGAAGACGGCACCGCCTACAAACTAAAGACCGAAGACTATCGCTTTGCCGGAAAGACCGGCACGGCGCAGATCAATTACCGGCGCACTTCCGAGCGCACGCGCATCGGCGGCTACCAGGCCTCTTTTGTCGGGTACTTCCCCGCCGAGCAACCCAAGTACTCCTGTATCGTCATGATCAATAATCCCAAGAGAAACGGGTTTTACGGGGGGGAAGTGGCCGGGCCGGTTTTCCGGGAAATAGCCGACAAGTGTTTCTCGGCTAAAGTAGAGCTCCACGAGCCCTACAACCGGCGCACCCAGCAACCCCTGGCGGAAAACGAGCTTCCGGCCTACGACATAGGGGCGGTGGAAGACCTGCAGACGGTCTTGCAATACTTCAATTTACCGTTTTCCGGCCGGCCGGCCACCACCCTGGCCGTAATCGAACCCCGGGCGGACACCCTGCGGATGCAAGACCGCCGCTTGCCCGAAAAGCAAGTGCCCAACGTAGTAGGCATGGGGCTGCGCGATGCCGTCTACGCCCTCGAAAACCGAGGATTAAACGTGAAAACCGACGGCTTCGGGAAAGTGGTCCGGCAATCCATAATTCCGGGAACGGAGATAAGAGGTCAGGAAATACTGCTTACCTTGCGCTAAAAATTTAGCAAGGATAAGCCGTAGCGAACCATGAAATTACATTCCCTCTTAAGAGATGTGCCTACCCTGCAAGTGCGGGGTGATACCGCAAGGGAAATACATCAAATACAATTTGATTCGCGAAAGGTGACCGACGGAGCCCTCTTTGTCGCCCTGCGCGGCACACAGGTCGACGGTCACGAGTTCATTGACAAGGCTGAGAAAAATGGTGCGGCAGTCATCGTCGCCGAGCGCCTCCCGGAGTACTTGAATCCGCAGGTGACCTACCTGCAAGTAGCTTCCAGCGGGTGGGCGCTCGGCCAGATGGCTTCCAATTTTTACGGTCGACCGTCGGAAAAGCTGTATCTCGTGGGGGTCACGGGAACCAACGGCAAAACCACGACGGTCAACCTCCTCTACGATTTGTTTGAAGACCTGGGGTACAAATGCGGGTTGGTGTCCACCGTCGGCAATAAAATTGCCGGAGAGGCGACGCCCGCGACCCACACCACGCCGGATGCGCTGGCCGCCAATGAGTTGCTGGCCCGGATGGTGGAAGAGCAGTGCGACTACGTTTTTATGGAGGTGAGCTCCCACGCGGTGCACCAGCAACGCATCGCGGGCCTGCGCTTTACCGGCGCCATCTTCACCAATATCACGCACGATCACCTGGATTACCACGGGTCTTTCCGCAATTATCTGCTGGCCAAGAAGGCGTTTTTTGATCAGTTGCCGCCCTCCGCTTTCGCCCTGACCAATGCCGACGACCGCAACGGCGAGGTGATGGTCCAAAACACAGGGGCCCGTATCTACCGTTACGGCCTGCGCAAGATGGCCGATTTCAAGGCCAGCTTGCTGGATAACGCCCTGGAGGGCTTGCATCTGGAAATCGGGCAAACCGAGTTCTTCGGTCGGCTGATCGGCGAGTTCAACGCCTACAACTTGCTGGCCGTCTACGCGGCGGCCTGCCTGTTAGAGCAAGACAGCATGGAAGTGCTGACCCACCTAAGCCGCTTGAAAGCCGCGGAGGGGCGCTTTGACACGGTCATGGCGCCCGGCGGAACGGTGACGGGAATCGTCGATTACGCCCACAGCCCCGATGCCCTGGAGAAGGTGCTGGCCACCTTGCACAAGTTGCGCAA
>CAYWHT010000175.1:0-4842 GCA_964458135.1 uncultured Saprospiraceae bacterium
CTCCCCGCCCGCCATAGTGCTTGCACGACGGTGGGTTGGTCAGGCAGCTTTGGCTATCTTTGATTCAAGAGTTGCACCCCACTCTTGAATACGCGCTTCGTCTACCACCAAAATAGCCTCCCGAAAACCTGTCAATTACTTAGTTCCCGAAGCACTACTCACCACCGGTGGCAAACCTTCAAAAGCGGGATGGGGTTTGCCGGCCCGCCTCCCCAACTCCGACAGGTTAATCGTAATGCCGAGCCCGATGCCGCCGCCACCCGTGGCGGAGAAGTGGCCGGGGATCACTTCCGGTCTGAACTGTACGGCGGTGAGGTCGTCTTCGATGTCAAAGGTTTTGAGGTGGGCGTCGACGAACGCTTCGACGCCGTTGAGGAGATAGACGAATACGAAACCGATGTAGGATAGCTGTCGGCGTTGGTCGTATTCATCGCGCAGGTTGCGGAGTTGGGTGGCGCCGAACCGGCCGGAGAATTCGTGTTCTTCTCCGGCAACTTCCGCTTCGAAGGCGTCCTGCAGGCGGTTGAAAGTACTTTGGTTGAGATCAATGAGGTAAACCATGCCCCCGAGGGCGCCGTACACCAAGGGTAGTTTCCACCAACGCTTGTTGTAGAGTTGCCCGGCGCCGGGAAGGGCTAAAGATAGGATGCCGGCTTTTTTGGGATCGGGATAATCTTTTTTTAAGAACCCCGGTTCTTTTTCCGTTTGGACGGTGTCGGTATTCACCGGGACCCTATTTTGTATAGAATCCGGCAGGCCGGTGTTTTGCGCGTGCAGATAGGCGCATCCGAAGAGGAGTAGTAATCCGGTAAAAATCCGCGTTTTCATCATGTCAATAACGTTGGCTGCCCACTTTTGGTATTGCAATACCGTCGGTAAGCGGACGACGAGATAGGCTACTCGTCGATGCGGTCGATCAGCCCGTTGAGCTCGTCGACGGAACTGAAGGGGATGACAATTTGGCCTTTACCGTCGGATTTGAGTTGTAGCTGTACTTTTTTGGTTCCGAAGAAGCTCCGGAATTGTTGTTGCACATCCTGGTATTCGGAATCGAGTTCGGGCTTGGGCGGTGCTTTGGGTTGGGGTTGCTGATAGCTTTGGATCAGTTTTTCGAGCGCCCGTACGGATAGACTTTTCTGCAAGGTTTTGCGGAAGAGCAATTGCCGCAGCCCCACATCTTCGATACCCGCTAACGCCCGGGCGTGGCCCATGGTCAGTTTTCGTTCTTTAATCGCGCCCTGTATGTCGGGAGGCAGTTTGAGCAGCCGGAGGTGATTGGTGATGGTGGCGCGCTTTTTCCCCACCCGTTCCGATAATTTCTCGTGGGTCAGCTGACACTCTTCGATCAATCGTTGGTAGGTAATGGCGATCTCCACGGCGTTGAGCTCTTCTCGCTGGATGTTTTCCACCAGCGCCATTTCTAGCATTTCCTGGTCATTGGCGATGCGGATGTAGGCGGGCACCCCTTCCAGCCCGGCCATTTTGGCGGCCCGCAGACGCCGTTCGCCGGAGATGAGCTGGTAGGCTTCCTGACCGAGCCGCCTTAAAGTTAGGGGTTGGATCAGACCGTAAGTCGCAATGGATTGCGCCAGCTCCTCCAGGCTTTCCGGATCAAAATCGTTGCGGGGTTGAAAGGGGTTGACCTCGATTTGCTCGATCGGGACGAGCGCGACCGACTGGGAAAGCTCCTTGACCACTTTTTCCTGGTCTTTTTCCGCTTCTTCTTCCACATTGGTGAGCAGGGCGCGAATACCCATGCCCAAATCTTTCTTGTTCACTTTCTTTGCCATGGCTTACGGATTATTGACGGGGAATGATGGGCGCCGGTCAGAGGTTAAACCGATGGAGCGCTTCCGGGTACCGGCAGCGCTCCAGGTGATACTTTAACTGACCGGATTCTTTTCCCTGGTTTGTAGTTCAATAGGGTCATTGTTGTTGAGTAGAAATTCACGCGCCAGGTTGAGGAAATTGATGCTGCCTCGGCTGTTGGCGTTGATCATGACTACCGGCATGTGCAGGTTGGGCGCTTCGCCTATCTTGGAATTGCGGTGGATAATCGTCTCGAATACTTGCCCTTTGAAGATGCTCTGTACTTCGCTGACGACGATATTAGCCAGGCGAAGCCGGGTATCGTACATGGATAGCAAGATGCCTTCAATTTTGAGGGAATTGTTGAGGTGCTTTTTCACCATATTGATGGTATCCTGCAATTTTGTAAGACCTTCCAGCGCGAAGAATTCGCATTGCACGGGCACCAGCACGGAGTCGGCGGCCGTCAGGGCGTTTACCGTGATCAGTCCCAATGACGGCAGGCAGTCGATGAGCACGTAGTCGTAATAATTCCGCACCTGATCTGCAATCTCTTTGAGTACGAACTCCCGGCGAATGCGGTTAACCAGTTCGAGCTCGGCCCCCACCAGGTCGATCGAAGAAGGCAAGATGTGCAAGTTGGGAGTCTCGGTTTCGTAGATGGCGTCGGTAGGATCCAGGTCGTTGACCATGCACTCGTAAATACTACCATCGATCTCCTCGGGTAGTACGCCGACCCCGGAGGTTGCGTTAGACTGTGGGTCGGCGTCAATGATCAGGACTTTGCGTTCCAGGACGGCCAAACTGGCGCCCAAATTAATAGCCGTGGTCGTTTTGCCTACTCCTCCCTTCTGATTCGCAATGGCGACGACTTTTCCCATAATAACATATGCGTTTAAAAATGAAAGGGGCTGAAGTAAAGGGACGACCTATCGAGAGCAACGGCATTCCTGCGGAGGGCGGGAAAATTGGCCCGTTTGAAGGATCTTTACTTCATCCCCTATAAAGCTTTCTCGATTAGCGGGATTTTACAATTTAATACTATCTCCGATGGGAAGCAAAATTAACGCTTTTCCTTTATCCTGGAAAGCCTTTTTGGCGGCTTGGTGATCGATTTCGATATAGCCAAAGGTGTCGTAATGACAGCCGATCACGCGATCGCACTCGATATAGTCGGCGGCAAGGGTGGCGTCCTCGTAACCCATGGTGAAGTTATCGCCGATGGGCAGGATGGCGCAGTCCAGTTTGGGGCAAGTCAGGGGCAGCAGCTTCATGTCCATGGTTAGCGCAGTGTCTCCGGCAATGTACAGGCAGCCTTCCGAATTCCAGAGTACAAAGCCCCCCGGGTTGCCACCGTAAGCGCCGTCGGGCAAAACACTGGAGTGGATGGCGTTGACGTACTTCAGCGTTCCGAAGTCAAAACGGCATTTCCCGCCGTGATTCATTGGGTGCCCGGGGATGTTTTTTTCACCGAACCAGTTGACGATTTCGAAATTGGAGATGACCGAGGCCCCGGTGCGCCTGGCGATGGCTTCGGCATCCGCTACGTGGTCCTGGTGGCCGTGGGTGATCAGAAGATAATCGGCTTCCACGCGCTCGGGATCCAGCATGGCCTTGACGGCGTCGTCGCCGGCGTTTTCCCGGGCGCGGGTGGCGAGCTCATTGGGAGCGATGAAGGGATCGATCAATAGTTTTTTGCCTTGGGTCTCCACCAAGAAGGTCGCATGGCCTAAGTAGGTGAGGTTCATATCGCTTTTTTTGTGTTTCTGAGAGCTTGTTTCGAATATAAACAATAAAACCGACTAACTAACGAATTTTTCCTTTCCTTGAACCAATGCCGGGGGGGAACAATTAAAAGAGTGTTTTGAAACTTAAATTTTCTATCCTTTTAGCAAAACCGACTAGCTTCATGATAACCGTGATTTCCGGTTCCAATCGAACGAATACTGAGGCCAAGCGTTTGGCGAGGACTTACGCCCAATTCCTGCAAGCCTGCACCGAAGAAGAAGTGCGAGTACTGGCTATGGATGACATTCCGCACGACTGGTTTTTTCCCGAGATGTACAGTTCCGATCATCAGGCAAAGAGCCTGGCCCACATTCAGGACGAATTTCTGGAGCCCGCTGATAAGTTTGTGTTTATTATGCCGGAGTATAACGGTAGTTACCCCGGGGTGGTGAAATTGATGATTGATGCCTGTTCGGTGCGAGATTACAAAGCGACTTTCGGGGGTAAGAAGGCGGCGCTGGTTGGGTTTTCCTCGGGGCGCGCCGGCAACTTGCGCGGAATGGAACATCTGACCGGCGTGCTCAACCACGTGGGTATTACCGTACTGCCCAACAAATTACCCATTTCGCGGATTGAGCAACTCAGTGGTGAAAACGGGCTTAGTGATGAGGCCACGCTACGGGTATTGGAAGACCAGGCCCGCGAATTTGCGGCTTTTTAATTTTTGATGATTTCCCGTTTGTGAACCGCAAAAAGAAACGACGATGCCAGTTATAGTCTGACAACCCAAAATTTGTGAATTCTGACTTGCTCTTTTTAGCTTCGCTGATCGTCGCTTCGCTCCTCGGAGTTCCGCCTTGCTGCGTTGGAAAGCCTCGACAGAACTTAGGCTATGCCTACGTTTTCCGCCTTGCCAGCCGAAAAAATAGCGGCGTCATATTTTCACAAATCCTGAGTTGTCAGACTATAACCTCCGGCATCGTCGTTTCATGGCGAGCTCTTATTATCCCGCTTTTAGTCAATGACAAAAGGCAGACGGGCCTGTACGCCTTCACTTTTCTTAAGGGTTCGCAAGGCGCGGTAATAATTCCGGTATTCAGCCGGTATTTCTCGCTGTAAGAGCAATTCGCCCAGGGTGGCCTCATCACCCATTAAGGATTGGATAAATTGTTGGAAGGGGTCGGGTACGCTCGGATATTCGCTGGTGCGGTATTCTTCGATGCCGGCCAGGGTGGCTGCCGAGGCAAGGGCTTCGTCTATGCCGCCGAGCCGGTCGACCAAGCCTTTATCGATGGCGGCCTCGCC
>CAYWHT010000175.1:4852-7065 GCA_964458135.1 uncultured Saprospiraceae bacterium
CTCCTTAGGCATGCCTCTTCCCTGGCTGACTATGCCGAGGAAATTACTGTAACTACTGTCGATATAGCTTTGGAACCAGGTTTTCTGGGCGGGCGTCAATTCGTGCAGGGGGGAAAAGTCGGTGGCGAAATCGCCCGTTTTTACCGTATCGGTTTTGATGCCGATTTTTTCCTCCATGAGTTCCTGCAAGTTGGGCAAGAAGGCCACTACGCCGATGGAGCCGGTCAAGGTGCCGGGTTCGGCGAAGATGGAGTCGGCCCCCGCCGAGATGAAGTAACCGCCGGAAGCGGCGTAATCTCCCATGGATACCACTACGGGCTTGCCGGCTTCCTGGGCCAGTTTCAATTCCCGCCAAATGTTTTCGGAGGCCACGGCGCTACCCCCGGGAGAATTGACGCGTAATACGATGGCCTTGATGTCCTCATTCTCCCGTATGTCCTGAATGAGGTCGATGTACTTTTGATCACCGATGACGCCGGGATTGCCCTTGCCGTCAATGATGGCGCCTTCCGCGTACAGGATGGCGATCTTATCCGAAATCCGGTAATTTTTGGAAGGCGGGTTGCTGCGGTGGTAAGCAGGCAGGTTGATCATGGCCACTTCTTCCGATTCGCTCAGGCCGATGCGGTCTCGCATGCGCTGCGTGGCCGCACTTTGGTAAGCCAGGGAATCGACCAGGCCGTTAGCCAGGGCGTCATCCGGAGCGGCGCCCTGAAATTGGTCAATGATATTGCGCAAATGTGCTTTGTCGATGTTCCGGGAACTGCTGATGTCTTCGAGCAGCAATTCGTAGCGCTGTGAGATAAATTGCCGGATTTGGAAACGGTTCTCGTCACTGATGTTCTCCAGGCGGTAGGGTTCCGACGCGCCTTTGAATTTTCCGGCGTAAAAGACTTGCGCATCAATCCCTAACTTGTCGAACAGAGGTTTGTAAAGAGGGATTTGGGCGGAAACACCCCGCAAGTTGAGAATGCCGGAGGGGTGCATCATGATTTCGTCGGCCACGGAAGCCAGGTGGTAGGCGTTTTGGGAATAGAACTTACCGTAGGCGAGGATGAATTTGCCCGATTCTTTGAAATCGAGTAACGCCTCGCGCAGGGAGCGAACAGTCACCGAGCCCGCAATTCCGCTGGGGGGTAAATCCAGGTAGATTCCCTTGATATTATCGTCTTCTTTAGCTCGTTGGATGGTTTCGATGATGGCGCGCATGCCCAGGTAGTCGCCCTGATCGAATTCCAGCGGCACGGATTCCAGGTTGTTGGTCTTTTCGGGAATAGGGTCGTCTAATTTTATCTTAAGTACCGTATTAGCCTCTACTTCCTGAGGTTGGTCCGCCCGTTGGGCAATGATTCCGAAAATCAGGCCGCCGAGCGCAAATAAAGCGATTAGCCCTACAACAATGCCCAGGCAGGAAGCAAAAAAAGTTTTTATGAATTGTCCCATGTTCTTTATTTCAAGATTTGCGTGCGTTCGAAACAATAAAAATAGCTTTAAGGCTGATGAATGCCTTACAATTTCGATAAAAAACCGAAATTCATGGATGTTCAAATTCCAGGCGTCTTTGAATTGTTTTGTAAGCAGTTTACTATCTGGACGCATTCAAAGATCGCAATCACCTAAAAATTTTCATTATGAAACAAGTTTTTGCCCTGATCGTTTTTGCTCTTGCATTGGGTTTCGTGGGGTGTGAACCCACTACTTCCGCTACGGAAGAGACCGCCGCCGGGGAGGTGGAAGGTGAAGCTCAAACGGCGGCGGCCTACGCCATGGTTATTCACGGCGGCGCCGGCACGATAAAAAAGGAAAACATGACGCCGGAGAGGGAAAAAGCCTACCGCGAGGCGCTGAATCAGGCTCTGACCATTGGAGAACAAATCCTAAAAGAGGGGGGAAGCTCCCGGGATGCGGTCATTGAGACGATCAAATTCATGGAAGACAGCCCGCTTTTCAATGCTGGTAAAGGGGCGGTATTCACCCACGATGAGCAAAACGAGCTCGACGCATCTATTATGGACGGCGCGACCTTCAATGCGGGCGCCGTCGGCGGCGTGACCATCCTGAAAAACCCGATTACGGCGGCCCGGGCCGTCATGGAAAATTCCAAACACCTGATGCTGTCAGGCGAGGGCGCCGAGCAATTCGCGCTGGAACAAGAATTGGAAACGGTTGATCCGGAATATTTTTACACCGAGCGCCGCTGGAAGGCCCTGCAA
>CAYWHT010000175.1:7075-7716 GCA_964458135.1 uncultured Saprospiraceae bacterium
GCCCTGCAACGCGCCAAAGCCCAAGAAGAAAAAGATATCGGCTCCGCCAATCCGCAGCCGGATCAAAAGTTCGGCACCGTCGGCTGTGTCGCCCTCGATCGCAACGGGAACATTACCGCCGGCACTTCTACCGGCGGCATGACCAATAAAAAGTATAACCGCATCGGCGATTCGCCCATCATCGGCGCCGGCACCTACGCCAACAACGCTACCTGCGGCGTCTCCTGCACGGGACACGGCGAATACTTCATCCGTTACGCCGTGGCGCACGATATGTCAGCCCTCATGGCCTACCAAGGGTTGGACGTGAGCGAAGCCGGCGAGGAAATTATTCAGCGCAAGCTCAAGGAAGCCGGTGGTTCGGGCGGCCTCATCGCCCTTGACGCCCAGGGAAACATCGCCATGCCTTTCAATACGGCCGGCATGTACCGCGGCTACGTCAAGCCGGATGACCGGAAGGTGATGATCTATGGGGCGGAGTAGGCAGCAGTGGGATACATAGTCCGCCAAGTCAGCATTCACAAATTTTGGGTTGGCAGACTATCACCCGAGCTGCCGTCGAATGATTCATCAGCTCCTTCCAACCATCACAAACGCAGCAGCTCCCTTACCTCCGCGTCATTTTCCGGGCGGCGTTCCAC
>CAYWHT010000175.1:7726-7985 GCA_964458135.1 uncultured Saprospiraceae bacterium
CCGGGGATGGCCTTAAGTTATCATCGGGTAGTTGTTCTTTGGAGCGCAGGACCGCGATTTCGCCCTTTTCGGAAACCATCCACAGCAGATCTCCGGAAGAGAGGTCGGCAGGCAGTTGAATGTGTTCTCCGGCGGAATAGAAGCGGTATACGGTATTTTTTTCGGCTTTGACGACGTAGCCCATCCCCGGTTCGTAGGGTTGATCGTTTTGGTCGACGAATTGAGCCGTTACGGGTTGGGTTTTGAAGTCGAGCAGGCG
>CAYWHT010000176.1:0-7948 GCA_964458135.1 uncultured Saprospiraceae bacterium
TTGGCCAGAAATTCATCTTTGGCGCGCAGTTCGTAAAACATCTCCTCGTAGTTGCCGTCGAGGATCAGGTCAAAGTAATCGAAGGAGCCGATCCGGACGTGGTAATTGCATTTGGGACACTTGTAGAAGTTCTCCCGCAATTCCTTCATCGTACTGGTCTCCTTGCAGTGCTTGCACTTATACCAGAGCCCTTCCGGCGCCTCTTTCTTGTGCCGGGTGGCCGTTTGTATTCCGTTTTTCAATCTTTTGAACCAACCCATAAGAATGCTTTCTTTAATCGCATAGTGCTAGTGCTATGCTAACCTTTTCCAAACGAGCGCCCAAAATTAAGCATCGACTCGGATTAAGTTACAAAAATACCCGATTAATTTGCGGCGTAGCGGTATTGCTTAACCGTATCCACGAAGGCGCGCACCCCATCCAGCGGCGTATCCGGGTAGACGCCGTGGCCGAGGTTGGCGATGTGGTGGGGGCCGAATGCCTGCAACATGGCCCGGGTGCCGTCGCGAATAGCTTCGGGGGCGGCGTAGAGATAGCAGGGATCGAGATTGCCCTGCAATACCCGTTGCCTTCCCAATTGCCGGCGCACCAGCGCGGGATCCGCGTTCCAATCCAGGCCGATGACCTGGCAGGGAAGTTCCGACAAGCTTTCCAGCGCAAACCAGGCGCCCTTGGCAAATACGGTCACCGGTCGGGTGTCGATGGCTTCGCAAATTTTGCGGATGTAAGGGATGGCGAAGATTTGGTACTGCGCGGGGCTCAGGATGCCCGCCCAGGAGTCAAAGACCTGCGCCAGATCGGCGCCCGCCTCGATTTTGCGATGCAAGTAGGCGATGATGGTATCCGTAATTTTATCCAGCAGGCGATGGGCCAGTTCCGGTTGGGTGTATAAAAATCGCTTGGCCTGGGAGAACGTTTTGCTGCCCTGCCCTTCGAGCATGTAGGCCATCAACGTCCAGGGCGCGCCGGCAAATCCGATGAGCGGCGCCCGGCCGTTGAGCTCCCGCCGGGTGAGGCGCAGCGCCTCGTATACGTAGGGTAGCCGGTCGGCAGCCGCTCCCCCCGCCGCCAAGGCCGTAATATCCGCCGCTTTTTCAATCGTACGCGGAAAACGGGGGCCCTTCTTTTCGATCAATTCGTAGGGCAAGCCCATCGCCTCGGGGATCACCAGAATATCCGAGAAAATGATGGCGGCGTCTACCCCTAGCTCATCCACCGGCTGCAGCGTTACCTCCGCCGCCAGCTCCGGCGTTTCCACCAACTCCTTAAATCCCGACAGCCGGGCGCGCAACGCCCGGTACTGCGGCAAGATGCGGCCCGCCTGCCGCATCAGCCAGACGGGGGGGCGTTCCGTGCGCTCCCCACGGGCCACGCGTAACAATAAATCGTTTTGTAATTCCATCCGGCAAGTATAGGAAGATTACGAGATTTGGCCCTAAATACTGCTAGGCTTTTGTGATTGCAAGGTAAACTTTAAATAAAAAAGAAAACTTTGAATGAGTAAAAGATTACTTCTCCTAACCTTGAAAAAGATATGGCAATATTGGATTCAGCCCGAGCTGACTGGCCTCCATCCGAGACGCTATTCCGGGTTGCATCGGGAAAAAGTCCGTCTTCAGTAGTTATTCAAGCTCGACCCAAACAAACTTTTTCTCCATATTCTTAGAAATTATCTAATTTGGCGAGTATTTCGTTTAAGGAAAAAATACGGTGCTGCATGAAGAAGTTACCACTGCACGTCAAGATTATCATCGGATTGATATTGGGTATCATTTACTCATTGGTTTCCAGTTATTTAGGCTGGAATCAATTCACCATCAACTGGATTGATCCCTTCGGAGTAATATTTATCCGGCTATTGAAGTTTATTGCGGTGCCGCTGGTTCTTTTTTCCATTATCAGTGGTATTGCCGGCCTGCCCGATCCTTCGAAATTGGGGCGCATGGGCGCCAAAACGCTCCTGGCCTACGTGGCGACCACCGTAATGGCGGTCACCGTCGGCTTGTTATTCGTCAATTTTTTTCAGCCGGGTTCTTACGTCTCGGAAGATCAACGCACCAAAAACCGGGTCAAATACGAACTATGGGTGCAGGAAACCGAAGACGTGGAAATTCTGGACGGCAAGGATTACCTGAACGACCCTCAGTATTCCGACCTGATCGGGGCGGCCAGTGAGGAGTTGGAAGAAGAGGCCGGCAACGTCGACGTGCAGGAGCGTATGGAGGATGCC
This sequence comes from uncultured Saprospiraceae bacterium, assembly GCA_964458135.1. Taxonomy (GTDB): domain Bacteria; phylum Bacteroidota; class Bacteroidia; order Chitinophagales; family Saprospiraceae; genus CAYWHT01. The sequence continues at coordinate 2,231 of CAYWHT010000176.1, forward strand.
GAATCGCTCAAGGATACGGGGCCGTTGCAATTTATCGTAGATTTCGTGCCCGACAACATTTTTGCCGCTCTCTCGGACGGCGGACGCATGCTGCAAGTCATCTTTTTTGCAATCTTTTTTGGTATTGTCCTTTTGTTGATTCCTCGGGAACGGGTTAAACCGGTGGTCGATTTCATCGACGGCATCAACGAGGTATTTCTCAAAATGGTGGAACTGGTGATGAAGGCAGCGCCTTTCTTCGTCTTTGCGCTCATGGCGGGCGTGATCTCCCAGATGGCCGAAACGCCCGCGGAAGTCATTGAAATATTCAAAGGTTTGCTCAGCTATTCGGTAGTGGTGGCCTTGGGCTTGTTCACCATGATTTTTGTGATTTACCCGCTGATTGTCGCCGTTTTTGTGCGGGGCGTGTCATATCGCGATTTTTTCCGGCGCATCAGTCCGGCCCAGTTCTTGGCTTTTTCCACCAGTTCCAGTGCGGCCACGCTCCCCGTGACGATGGAGTGCGTGCGCGATAACATGGGCGTTTCCCAGAATGTGACCAGTTTCGTCTTGCCCATCGGCGCTACGGTAAACATGGACGGCACCAGCTTGTACCAGGCCATCGCGGTCGTATTCATGGCCCAATTGCACCTGGTGGACCTGGATCTGTCTCAACAGCTGACCATCGTGCTTACGGCTACTCTGGCTTCCATCGGCTCGGCCGCGGTGCCGAGTGCGGGTCTGGTGATGATGATCGTAGTGCTGCAGTCGGTAGGCCTAAACCCCGCTTGGATCGCCATCATTTTTCCCGTAGACCGCATTCTCGACATGATCCGGACCGTAGTCAACGTAACCGGAGACGCCACGGTTTCCAGCCTGATTGCCGCCTCGGAAGGGGATATCAATCCGGAAATCGGAGATGTGCAGGTGCAGCCCTCCCAGCCGGTAGAGGAAAGTGTGGGAGAAAATTAGCCCGGATGATGCATGAGTTTTTCGTAGGGAGCGGCGCAAATGGTTGCCAGGCCTGGTCGCTCGCAGGAATGAGCCGCGTTGAGCAGCAAATGACGAGGACGGCCAGGATATGGCGCCGCGTAATAGATCAATTCATGCATCATCCGGCTTAGGATGCTCGTTGTCGCGGCAAGCCGTTTTACACCATTTTACGCCCGTAAATTGCAACAAAGCTTGCGCTTTTACGAATAATTGCCCTATCGTGACCGGCCGGACTAAACCACCGGCGGGCATTGAGAATTTGGGAATAAATGTATAGCTTTATTCCAACCCTTATGAGAATGAGAATATTAGGTCTTTTTTTCGCTTTTGCAACGGTCGCGCTCGGCCTTACGGCTTGCTTCCGGATTGATAATCAATTCAGCGGACTGCCGCCGGGGCCCTGGCGGGGTGTTCTGGAACTGGAACCCCGCCCGATTACGCCCAATCCAAAAGGAGAACCGCTTCCGGAAAAGGTCAATATGCAGTTCGAGCCGGTTACGGAAGGACAGCTCCCCTTCAACTTCGAAGTAGTCTACAACGACGACACCACCTTCCATATCGAGCTGATCAACGCAGAAGAGCGCATCCGGGTTGACGACATCAGTATGGGGCTGGATCGCAGCACCGCCAACGATACCGTCGTGATCAATTTTCCCGTTTACGATACTTATCTAAAGGGGATCTTTGAGGAAAATATTTTGGAAGGCGAGTGGGTGGTCAACAACCGGGGAGAGGAATACGCCATTCCCTTCGTTGCCCGCTACGGCAAAAAGCATCGCTTTACCAACCTGCGCAAAGAACCGGTAATGGATATCAGCGGTAAATGGGAAGCTACTTTCGAAATCGACCGCGACACCCCCTTTCCCGCTATCGGCGAATTTCAACAAGAAGGCAACCACTTGACGGGTACGTTTATCACCCCCACCGGCGATTACCGGTACCTGGAAGGCGCGGTACAGGAAGATAAGGTTTACCTATCCACCTTTGACGGTTCCAACGCCTATCTTTTTGAAGCCAAAATCCGGGCCGACAGCACGATGATCGGGTCTTTTTGGTCGGGCAAGCACTACCGCACGATCTGGGAAGCCAAATACAATCCGGACTTCGAGCTTCCCGACCCGGATACGCTAACCAAATTATCGGGTCCGGATAAAAGAATCGAGTTTTCTTTCGAAAATCCTGCCGGTGAACGCATCTCTTTAGACGATCCTGCGTATCAGGGTAAAGTAAAGATTGTTCAGTTAATGGGCACCTGGTGCCCCAATTGTCGCGACGAAACCAATTTCCTAAAGTCGTATCTCAAGGAGCACCCCAGTCAAGACCTGGCCATCATCGCCTTAGCATTTGAGCGCTACCGCGAAAAGGATAAGGCGCTCGCCGCTATTCGCAAGTTTAAGGAGCAATTGAATATTCCTTACGAAGTTGTTTGGGCAGGCTATTACGACAAAGTCGAGGCGGCCCGGCAGCTACCTTTTATTGAGCAGGTTATCTCTTACCCAACCATGATTTTTCTCGACCGGGAAAACCGGATACAGCGTATCCATACTGGTTTTGCCGGGCCGGCTACCGAAAAATATCCGGCTTTTGTGGCCGATTTCAAATCATACGTTCAAAAGTTATTGGCAGGAAAGACGACCGACCACGATTCTGAAATTTAGATTTTGCAAAAACCCAAATGCCGCAAAATTATGAGCACTGCAACTATCGCTCTGGCTTACTGCATCGACAACATTAAAGTCGCAGAGGAGATCGAGCATCAACTGCAGCGGACGAACTACCGCTTTGAACATTTTTACTGTAAAAAATCCAATCCGGATGCGCCCCTGGGCGAACGCCTCCGCAACCAGAGCAACCCCATCCTGATGGTCGTCACGGATAATTTCCTGAAGTCGGCGCAGTGCATGAGCAAAGGGTTGCAGCTGCTGCAATCGCGCAACGAGCACATCCTGCCGATCGTAGCCGACGGCAGAACGAAAAACGAAGAGACCGGCGAAATCGAAAGCGTGACCACCAACTTCGAACGCGTCAGCGATATCATCCAATACATCAATTATTGGCAGGATCAGTACCTGGACCTGCGCCGCCAGAAGCGGCAATTGCAGGGACTGGACGAAGAAAAGTTCAATGAGCACCTGCGCGTCATGCGGGAAATTTCCAGCGAAGCCGGGGAATTCCTGCGCATCTTGCGCAATATGGACTACATCAGCTTCGACCGCTTCAAAGCCAACTCCTTCGAAGCCTTTTTCGACTTTATGAACGATACGACCGGATGGGAAGAATATAAATCCACCGTTCGCTACGAACCGCCCGCCCAGCCTTCTCCCGAACTCAACGAGGCCGAAGACCCCCAATCCGCCGCCACCGAAGAAGAGAAAGAAGTGGACCTGAGCGAAATCCCGGGCATCGACCTCCTGGAGCGCAAGGAAAATATCGCCAAAATAATCACCCAACATTCTCCCGGGCTCCACGATAAAGAAGAAGAAGAAGAAGAAGCGACCTCTGAACCAGAGGATGCCGCCGAGGAGCAGCCTTCCGAGCAGGAAAATATGGAAACTTCCGAAACGGCGCCGGCCCCTTCTCCTCAGACGCCCGCCTCCGAAATCCGGGAACAAGAGAAAGAAGAGGAGGACCCCCCCGAAGTCGAAAAGGAAGCATCCGAAAAGGAGCGGGTGCCCGTCTACGATTCAGAAGACGAGGAGGACGAAAACGAAGAGGAGGAAGAAGCGCTTTCTGCTCAGGAAGCACAAATGGCGCAAGCGACGCTGGAGCGGGCCATGCAGTACGCCGATGAAGGACAGATTGACGCGAGCATGGCCGTCCTGCGGGAAGGCATCCAGCAGTTCCTCGAAAATATAGATTTGCGCTACAACTATGCCCTGCTGCTGGCCCAGGAACAAAACGACTACCCGCAGGCCCGGCAGCAACTGCGGCAAATCCTCGACCGGCAACCTAATCATCCCAACGCCAATTTCCTGATGGGGGAACTGGCGGAACTGGAGGAAAATTACCGCGAAGCCCGGCATTACTATGAGCGGGCCGCGCACAGCGAACCGGAACAAGCTGACATTTATTACCGCCTTGGCATTGTGCTGTCCAATCATTTCCAGGGGGAAGAAGAACACGCCGCCAAATGCTTCAAGCGGGCCCTCAAGATCAATGACGACCACATAGACGCGCACTACCAGTATGCCATGCTGATGAGCGATGCGCTGGACCGCCCCAAAAAGGCCGTCAAATACTTCAAGAAAACCCTCAAGCTCAAGCCCGACCACCCCTTTGCCCATTACGATCTGGCCTTGTTGTACTACCGCATGGGCGAGCGGGAAGACGCCCGCGAGGCCTACCAAAACGCCATCCGGATCAACCCCGAGCTGCAAACTGCGGAAAACGACGCCGCCTTCGGCTACCGGGAGCCCGCCGGTTCCAGGCCCGAAGCCGGCAGGGTGAAGCAGCCCGCCGCTCCGGTTAGCACCGAAAGCAGCAACGGTTATGAGGAACGGGAGGAGAACTTTACGGATGAGGAAAACGTGGAACTCAGCGCCATCGAAGCCCTCAAGGAAAATATCAAGCGGCTGGAGGAGTTGCTACATTCCCGCACCACCGCCCCGACCAGGCTGCGACAAGACGATGGCAAGGGTAAAATCGTCCTGATTACGGGCGCCACCTCCGGCATCGGCCGCGCCACCGCCAAAGAATTCGCCGAGCACGGCTACCGCCTCATCTTGACCGGCCGGCGCGAAGAACGCCTCCGCCGCCTGCAAAACATCTTCTCCGAACTGTACAATACCGAAGTCAAGATTCTCCCCTTCGACCTCCGGGATCCGGAAGCTATCCAGAACGCTTTCGAGCAACTGAGTTACGAGTGGCGCCAAATCGATGTACTCGTCAACAACGCCGGCAAAGCTAAAGGGTATGATCCCATCTTCCGGGGTAAACTGGAGCACTGGAACGAGATGATCGACACCAACCTCAAGGGCCTCTTGTTCATGACGCGCGCCGTAGCGCCCTACATGGTCAAGCGCCAGAGCGGGCACATCATCAACGTGGCTTCCACCGCCGGCAAGGAGGTATACCCCAACGGCAACGTCTACTGCGCCACCAAATCGGCCGTGGAGGCTTTGACCAAAGCCATGCGGGTAGACCTGCACAAGTACAACATCCGCGTCAGCCAAGTCGCGCCGGGGCACGTCGAACAAACCGAATTCGCCCTCGTCCGCTTTGACGGCGATGAGGAGCGCTCCCAGATCTACGAAGATTTCACCCCGCTCAACTCCCGCGATGTGGCCGAAACGATCTACTTCATCGCCAGCCGGCCGGAGCACGTCAACATCCAGGACATCCTCATGATGGGCACTCAACAGGCTTCCAGCACGATGATCAACCGCACGGGCCGGGCGCATTTTGATATGATCCGGGAGCAAATGGCGAAGATGCGGAAGGAGATTGATGGAGTGGGTTGAGTGGCTGGTTGTGGGCGCCGAGACTGTTCAGACAACTGTGTCATCTGATTTGCAACCCTTTGATTATGATAGAAATATAGAGTCTTAAACTTTGAAAACTCCCGCGCAACGGTAGGTGCAGCCGGTTTGTAGAAAAGATAAGCGCTAAAGATGACTTGGCGCTCCGTAGAAGCAGCCTGTTTTGGGGATGGTTACGAGACTGTTCATTTAACCTGGATTATGCATGAATTAATCTAGTACACTGTGTAATAAGTTCTTTGATGTTTTGGGAGGGGTATTTTGGCGA